>JAQGKG010000177.1 GCA_028290245.1 Devosia sp.
TGGGGCCGCATCATAGCCTGCTGGCAATGGGTGCGGACGGCAGCCTGCTTGAAGAAGCGGCGCAGGTGGGGTTCATCGTCGATCCGCGCGATCCACGGACGCGGATCAGTGCCTGCATTGGCAGCGACGGCTGTGCATCCGGGCATATTGCTGCACGCAGCGAGGCGGCGCGGCTGGCTATGCGGTTGCCGGCGGGAACTGACCTGCATGTGTCAGGGTGTGCCAAGGGCTGCGCCCATCCCGGCAAGGCCGATGTGACGCTGGTGGGGCGTTCGGACGGCTATGGCCTTGTCATCGGCGGCCGGGCAAGCGATACGCCACAGGCGCTGTTGCGCGCGGACCAGCTCGGCGCCGTGCTGGCCGGCGCGCAAGGATGACGATGCCTCAATACGACTACATCAAGGATGGCGACGCGATCTATGCGAAGTCCTTTGCCATCATTCGCGCCGAGACCGACCTTGCCCGGTTTTCGCCCGGCGAGGCGGAGCTTGCGGTTCGGATGATCCACGCGGCCGGTTCGGTCGAGGCGGCGGAGCATTTCGAATTCGGTCCCGGTTTCGTCGATGCCGCCAAGGCGGCGCTGGCGGGTGGCGCGCCGATATTCTGCGATGCGGAAATGGTGGCGCGCGGCATTACTGCGGCGCGCCTTCCGGCGGAGAACGAGGTGATCTGCACCCTGCGCGATGCGCAGACGCCGGTCATCGCGGCGGAGGTCGGCAATACGCGCTCGGCGGCTGCTTTGCGCCTGTGGCTGCCGCGTTTAGCTGGTTCGGTGGTCGCCATCGGCAATGCTCCTACGGCATTGTATTTTTTACTGGAACTGCTGCGCGACGGGGCGCCGAAGCCGGCGGCGATCCTTGGCATGCCGGTTGGCTTTGTTGGGGCGGCGGAATCCAAGGCGGCGTTGGCGGAGCATTCTTATGGCGTGCCCTATGCAATTGTGCGCGGGCGCTTGGGGGGCTCGGCGATAACAGCGGCGGCGCTGAATGCGTTGGCGAGGTCGGGCATATGACGGGCAAGTTGATCGGCGTCGGGACTGGGCCCGGCGATCCGGAACTGCTGACGCTCAAGGCGGTGCGGGCCATCGAAAGCGCCGACGTGGTCGCGTATTTCGCCAAGCAGGGTAATTCCAGCAATGCCCGCGCCATCGTCGCCAGCCTGATCACCACGCAGATCGAGGAACAACTCGGTTATCCGGTGACCACTGAGATCGACCGCCGCCACGATGACTATAAATCGGCCACCAACGCCTTTTATGCGGAGGCTGCCGAACGGGTTGCTGCGCACCTGGACGCGGGCCGGACCGTAGCGGTGCTGAGCGAGGGCGATCCGCTGTTTTACGGCAGCTACATGCATATCCATGTGCGGCTTTCGCAGCGCTATCCAACTGAGGTGGTGCCCGGCATTACCGCGATGTCCGGCTGCTGGTCGCAGGCGGGCCTGCCGCTGGTGCAGGGCGATGATATCTTGAGCGTGCTGCCGGGGACGCTGGACGAAATCGAATTGCGCGATCGGCTGAATGGCAGCGATGGCGCGGTGATCATGAAGGTTGGGCGCAACCTGCCAAAGATCCGCCGCGCCATCGAAGCGGCGGGAAAACTCGATAGCGCGGTGTATGTCGAGCGCGGCACCATGGCGAATGGGCATTCGATGCGGCTTGCCGACAAACCCGATGATGTGGCGCCGTATTTCGCCATCGTGCTGGTGCCCGGCTGGAGCACGCGGCCATGAGTGGCAAGCTGTTTGTGGTCGGAACGGGTCCGGGCAATCCAGAGCAGACCACGCCCGAGGCGCTGGCGGCCATCGAGGCGAGCCATGTGTTTTTTGGCTATGGACCGTATCTCGACCGCCTAACCCTGCGCCCAGACCAGCGCCGCGTTGCATCGGATAATCGCGAGGAACTGGCTCGCGCCAAGGACGCGCTGCATACGGCTGCGTCGGGTGTAAAAGTCTGCGTCGTGTCGGGTGGCGATCCCGGCGTTTTCGCCATGGCGGCTGCCGTGCTCGAAGCGCTGGAGGCTGGGCCACCGGCTTGGCGCCAGGTCGATCTCACTATAGTGCCGGGTATTACCGCCATGCTGGCCGTTGCTGCCCGTGTGGGTGCGCCACTCGGGCATGATTTTTGCGCCATATCGCTGTCCGATAATCTCAAGCCATGGACGGTCATCGAATCGCGCCTGCGCGCCGTGGCGGGTGCTGGGCTGGTGATTGCGCTGTATAATCCCATTTCAAAGGCGCGCCCGCATCAGCTCGGCGCGGCCTTCGCCATCCTGCGCGAAGTGTTGCCGTGGTCGACGCCGGTTATCTTCGGGCGGGCAGCGGGGCGACCCGACGAGGCGATCAACATCATGACCCTTGCCGAGGCCGATCCGAGCCGCGCCGACATGGCAACCTGCGTCATCATCGGCTCGCCGGAGACGCGGATCGTCGAGCGCGATGGCCTGCCGCCGCTGGTCTACTCGCCCCGTTCGATCGGAAGCACGACATGAGCTGGCTCTCAATCGTCGGCATCGGGGAGGATGGGGTCGATGGCCTCGGCGAAGCGGCCAAGCGCGCCGTGGTCAACGCCGACTATGTGTTTGGCGGTGCACGCCATCTGGAGCTGGCTTCGGCGCTATCGCTGGGTGAGCCGCGGCCCTGGCTGACGCCGTTTTCGCAATCTATTGACGCGATCTTCGCGCTGCGCGGACAGGCGGTTTGCGTGCTGGCTTCGGGGGATCCGATGCATTTCGGGGTCGGCGCGACCCTGTCGCGGCAGATCAAGACCGACGAAATCACGGTCTATCCGCATCCCTCGTCGTTTAGTCTGGCAGCGGCCCGATTGGGATGGCCGCTGCAGGAGGCGGTGACGCTGTCGCTGCATGGCCGTCCCATCGAGTTGCTGCGGCCGCATCTGCATGCCGGGACACGCATCATCGCGCTAACCTCAGACGAGCATGGGCCTGCGGCAATCGCCAAGCTGCTGGCCGAAACCGGCTTTGGGCTATCCATCGTCACGGTGCTGGAAGCGCTGGGCGGACCGGCTGAGACGATGCGTTCGCACGTCGCGATGAGCTTTGGGCTAACCGGTATCAATCCGCTCAATGTCGTCGCCATCAGCGTTGTTGCGCTGCCTAATGCGCGAATTTTGCCGCTGACGCCGGGGCTGGACGATAGCCTGTTCGAGCACGATGGCCAGATCACCAAGCGCGAAATCCGAGCGCTGAGTCTCTCGGCACTGGCGCCGCGCCGGGGCGAAACGCTGTGGGATATTGGCTCCGGCTCTGGCTCCATAGCCATTGAATGGATGCTGGCCGATCCGAGCCTGCGGGCCATTGCCATCGAAGCCAATCCGGAACGCGCCACACGCATTATCAACAATATGCTGGCCTGCGGCGTGCCGGACCTACGCATCATAATCGATAAAGCTCCGGCGGCGCTTTATGCGCTGGAGCCACCAAACGCGATCTTCATCGGCGGCGGCGGCACCGACGATGGCGTGCTCGAAACCGCGATCAACACGCTGCGGTCGGGCGGGCGGATCGTGGTCAACGCAGTGACGCTGCAGCTGGAAGCGCTGCTGATCTCGGTGCATGCCAAGGTCGGCGGCAGCTTGACGCGTATTGCGGTTTCGCGCGCCGATGCGGTGGGCAGCATGACCGGCTGGCGGCCGGCGATGCCGATCACGCAATGGGCCTGGACCAAGCCATGACCGTCCATTTCATCGGCGCTGGGCCTGGCGCGGCGGACCTGATTACTGTGCGGGGGATGCGGCTGCTACAGGCGTGTCCGGTGTGCCTTTATGCTGGGTCGATTGTGCCGGCGGAAATGCTCGACTGGTGTGGGGCGGGTACGCGGCTGGTCGATACGGCGCCGCTGTCGCTGGATGAGATCGAGGCCGAATATGTGCGGGCGCATGAGGCGGGGGAGGATGTGGCGCGGCTGCATTCCGGTGACTTGTCGGTGTGGAGTGCCGTAGCCGAGCAGATACGGCGGCTGAATAGGCTTGGTATTGAATATACGCTGACACCGGGGGTTCCAGCTTTTGCGGCGGCAGCGGCGGCGCTGGGGCGCGAGCTGACCATTCCGGCAATTGCCCAGAGTCTAGTGCTGACAAGGGTGTCCGGTCGGGCATCGCCGATGCC
>JAQGKG010000360.1 GCA_028290245.1 Devosia sp.
TTCCGATACGCAAAAGATCGCCGAAGACGCCGGCATCCCCTTCCATCTGCTGCCGGTGACCAAGGACACCAAGGCGCAACAGGAAGAGCAAATTCTTGCCCTGGTTCAAAAAACTGGTGCCGATCTCGTCGTGCTGGCCCGCTACATGCAGGTGCTAAGCGATAACTTATCGACCCGCCTGTTCGGCCAGGTCATCAACATCCATCACTCGTTCCTGCCCAGCTTCAAGGGCGCCAAGCCCTATCACCAGGCCCACGAGCGCGGCGTCAAGATCATCGGCGCCACAGCCCATTACGTGACCCCCGATCTCGACGAAGGCCCGATCATCGAGCAGGAAACCGCCCGCGTCACCCACGCCATGAGCGCCGAAGACCTCGTCGCCGCCGGCCGCGACATCGAAAGCCGCGTGCTAGCAAGGGCCGTGAAACTGCACCTGGAAAGCAGGGTAATGTTGAATGGCAAAAAGACTGTGGTGTTCGGTTAAGAGCGCTACCCCTCTAGACCGGCAAATCCTCCAGCCGTAGCGAATCCGCGAGGCTCGTCGTATCCAGCACCGCTCGCGTCGCCAGCGTCACGCGCTCGAACACATGTCGGATTTCGCAGCTAGCCTCGTCCCGGCAATCCTCGCATTTGCGATAGGCGATTTTGGACAGGCATGGCAGCGGCGCGATCGGCCCGTCGATCAGCCGCAGCACTTCACCAAATATGATCTCTTCCGGCGCCTTCAGCAACACATAGCCGCCTGCCCGCCCGCGCCGGCTGGCTACAAAACCCGCCCGCTTCAGCTCCAGCAAAATTTGCTCAAGGAATTTCTTGGGGATGGCCTGTTGTTTGGAAATCTCGCCGATCATCATCGACTGCTCGCGGCCACTCCGGGCCAGCGATACCAGCGCCCGCAGCGCATATTTGGCTTTTTGCGAAATCATCGACCTGGCCTTGCCCCCGGCCGCCCTTCTGGCGCAGCCGCGAAAACTCTATGCACCGGACCCTAAATTTTTGACAAGGGCTAGATCTTCGGCTCTGGGACGACAAGCGGCACCACCCGCTTCGCATCTGCAGCAGGCTCGACCTCAAGCTCGTCCAGGGGGGCAACACTCCCTTCATTGACCTCGGCCTCTTCCTGCTCCTCGGTCTCGGTCTCGGACTCGGACTCGGTCTCGACAGGCTGTGCGACAACTGGCGTCACCACAACCTCTTCGATCTCGGCCGGCGCTTCGCCGACAGTCGGCGTCGCCACAACGCTATCAAGCCCAGCCGCTTCTTCAACTGCAGCTTCCGGCGGAGGCAATATAATGACTGTCTCGGGCGCAGCCGTAGACTCAACTGCCTCGATCACTGCCGGATCGGCCGCCACTTCGACCGCTGGCTCGACAGGCTCCTCGGCCATGACCAACTCACTAGCGGGCTCCTCAGCCACGACAGCTTCGGGAGCGGGTCCCGCCACTGGCTCAGCCTCAACCACCGCCACCGCCTCAAACACCGCAACCGCTTCCGGCTCAGCCACCAACGCATCGCTCACCGCAACGGCAGTTGGCACTGTGACGACCTCAGCCACCGGCACCGGCGCCACTTTCTCCAACAAGTTCTCGCCCTGCGGCAGCTTCACGTCGACAGGCGCTACGACCTCCGCCGTCTCATCGCTTCGTTCGCCGCGCGCATAGGCCAGCATGCCCATGCCGATTTCGCGCTCGCCGCGGATCACGATATCGGCGCCAAGCCCTCGCAGATAGGTGTCCTCTTCTTCGGAATAGGCGCGGGTAATGATGCGGATCGACGGATTGAGCTTGCGACCGCTCTCACACACCGAACCCGCCTCGAAGCCGTTCGAAATCGCCACCATCAGCGAGCGCGCTTGCGTCAGGTTCGCCAGCTTGAGCACCCGGCTGCTCGCCGCGTTGCCGAACAACACATCCAGCCCGGCCTCGCGCGCCGCTCTTACGTCATGATCGGAATCCTCGATCACCAGCAGCGGCGTGCCCTGCGCCTTCAGCCCGTCGGCCACCACGCGCCCAACCTGGCCATAGCCCACCAGCACGGTGTGATCGGTGAGCATGGTCGGCGTATCGACATCATCCTCGTCGGCCCCATGCGCTCCGCTATCGATTGCCGCCTCGCCCGGCGCATCTGTAGTGATCGGCCCCTTGGCCGCCGCACTGATTTCACCCGGCTCGATCCGCACACCATCGGCCACCGGCATTTCACCACGCCGTAGCGCCGCCTTGGCCTCGAAGCGTGGCTTCAGCAGGTCGAGCGCGAAGAACACCACCGGATTGAGCACGATGGAAATCAGCGCACCGGCGAGGATCAGGTCCTGCCCCTCCGGCGGCAAAATAGCCAACGACACGCCCATGCTAGCAAGGATGAACGAAAACTCGCCAATCTGCGCCAGCGAGGCCGAAATGGTCAGGGCCGTCCCGACTGGTCGCTTGAACAGCAGCACGATGGCAAACGCCGCCAGCGACTTGCCCACCACGATGATGAACACCGCCGCCAGCACCGGCAGCGGATTGGTGATGATGATGGACGGGTCGAACAGCATGCCGACCGAGACGAAAAACAGCACCGCGAACGCGTCACGCAGCGGCAGCGTCTCCTGCGCCGCACGATGCGACAGCTCGCTCTCCGAAAGGATCATGCCGGCAAAAAACGCGCCCAGCGCCAGCGACACGCCAAACAAAACCGACGAACCCAGCGCCACGCCCAGCGCAATCGCCAGCACCGCCAGCCGGAACAGTTCACGCGAGCCAGTATGCGCCGTGCCATGCAGCGCCCAGGGAATAACCCGACGTCCGACGATCAGCATAAAGCCGACAAAGGCGGCCAGCTTGACTACCGTCAGCGCCAGCACGCCCCAGATGCCCACCGAGCCGCCGACGATACGTTCGACGAACGACACGAACGGATCGTGGATGCCGGTATCGGTGCCGTTAAGGCTGGCAATCGCCGGGATCAACACCAGCGCCAGCACCATGGCCAGGTCTTCGACGATCAACCAGCCGACGGCAATACGCCCGCGCTCGGTCTCGATCAGCCGCCGATCCTGCAGCGCCTTGAGCAGCACCACCGTCGATGCCACCGATAGCGCCAAGCCAAACAACAGTCCGGCCCCAAGCCCCCAACCCAGCAGCATCGCCAGCCCCAGCCCCAGCAGCGTCGCAAAAGCGATTTGCACCAGCGCGCCTGGAATGGCCAGCGCCCGCACGCTCATCAGGTCCTTGAGCGAAAAATGCAGCCCCACGCCGAACATCAGGAGGATCACGCCAAGCTCGGCCAGTTCAGCCCCGAGCGCCTGATCGGCAACAAAGCCGGGCGTGTTCGGCCCCACCAGGATGCCGGCGAACAGATAGCCCACCAGCGGCGGCATGCGCAGCCGGTTGGCGATCATGCCAAAAATATAGGCCAGCACCAGACCCGCGACGATCGTTGTGATCAGGGGGGTGTCGTGGTGCATATTGCCTCCGCATGGGCTGGATCAGGATTTACCGGGAAATCTCTATCGCCAAGATGGGACACATGCCTGTGATGCGCAAGCAGCAGCGATGTCGAAAATCTCAGCAATTTGGCCAAGTTGGCCGCAACACTTCATCTTCCCAAAGGCGGGCCAAGTTTGTCATTGTTATGGCGCTGTCTCCTCAGTCCTGTAAACGGAACCTACCGCCGATGGCGGGGTTGTGGCAGGCTGGATTAAAGGGGCGCATATGAGATTTTCGGTAGGCTGCGAGATTGGCTATGACGTTGCCCAGCAGGCGACGCTGATTTTCAACATCGAGGCCATGCGCGGCGGTCGCCAGCGGGTCATCAGCGAACGCCTCACCATCACGCCAGACCTGCCCGCCGACGAGAAAACCTCCGAGGAAAGCGGCAATCGATATCTTCGCCTCACCGTGCCCCAAGGTATCGTAACATTGCGCTACGAAGCCCAAATCGAGCTCGATGCGCTGCACCGGGCACCCGCTGTGATCCGCGAAGTGCCGATCGCCACCCTGCCGCTTGATACCCTGCCCTTCCTCAATCCGTCCCGCTACTGCCCGTCCGACCAATTGGCGCGTTTCGCCAATCGTCAGTTCGGCAATATCGAGCCCGGCTTCGGCCGCGTCGTCGAAATCTGCAACTGGATCAACGGCGAAGTCGATTATCTGTTCGGCACCAGCGACACCACAACCACCGCCGCCGATACCTTCTCGCTGCGCGCTGGCGTCTGCCGCGACTTCGCCCACCTCGGCATCACCTTCTGCCGCGCCCTCGGCATCCCGGCCCGCTTCGTCTCATGCTATGCTTGGCAACTCGAACCGCAGGACTTCCACGCCGTTTTCGAAGCTTACCTCGGCGACCGCTGGTACCTGTTCGACGCCACCCGAATGGCCGCCCTCGACGGCATGGTCCGCATCGGCGTCGGTCGCGACGCTGCCGATACCGCCTTCGCCACCATCTACGGCCAAGTCATGCCCCTGCCCATCCGCGTCTGGAGCGAAGCCATCAACGGCGACAAAGCCGAAGAATGGACCACGGATGCAGTGAGCGTGACGCAGGACTGATGTAGCGTTGCTTCTTTTGGGAGTGAGGCTCGAAGCACCGAGGACCGGTCGAGATTCAGCTCAGGCTAAGACGAAAATGCCGGGATTCGAGAACCGGACCGGAGCGTACGTTCTGTGCGTGAGGACCGGAAGCGCAGAAAACCGGCATTTGCAGGCCAGCATCAGCTGAATATCGGCCGGTCCTTAGCCCATTGAATCCTGCGGTGAGACCACCCGCTCCACGATCACCTCGACCTCCATGCCGAGGTAATCGTCTTTCTTCCCGATGAAAGTCCCCGAGATCGGGATCGCCTGGCGCGGCTCCCTTGCCACGCCCACGCGGATCAAATCCCGCGTACCGATAATGCCGTTGGTCGGATCGAACTCCACCCAGCCGGCGCCCGGCAGATACACCTGGCACCAAGCATGCGTCGCACCACCACCACGATGATTGCCGTCGCGATCCGGCGAATAGAGATACCCCGTTACAAACCGCGCCGCCAAACCCAGCGAGCGCGCTGCCTCGATCATCAACAGCGCGAAGTCACGGCACGTCCCAGCCCGCGTCGATAGCGTCGTCGATGGTTTCTGCGTGCCGGGATCTGGCCGGCGCAGATATTTGAAGCTTTCCTTGATCCCCAGCGTCATCGTGGCCAGCAGGTGTCCGGTCTGCGTCACGCCGCGCGGATCGAGAAACCGTTTCGCCCAGGCATCGACCTCGGTCTCCTCGGGAAACTGCCGCCGCAGGTTCGGCGCCAGATCGATCGCATCTACATCGCCATAGTCGAACGGATAGGTTTTGGCTCGCGTTTCGATCTCAAAGGCCGGCGTCAGCTCCGGCGTATGGTCCAGCACCATGGTCGCCACAATGCGCAGTTCCTCCGCCGGCTCGTCAAACGACGCAATCGCAATGCCATTGCCGAACACATCATGGATCCACCGCAATGACGCCGGCTTGGGGCGGATCGCCAGCCCAAAGCTCTCCAGCGTCTGCTCCATGCTGTCACGCGGCCGCAGCAGCATGCGATGATCGCCGAATTGCACGGCCCGCTCATAGCGATAGACGGTCTCATGCCGCACGGAGAGCAGGGTCACGAGACGACCGTGATCTTTTCAGCGGCGCGGGTAATGCCGGTATACAGCCAGCGCGCCCGCTCCTCGCGGAACACGAAGCTCTCGTCGAACAGATAGACATTGTCCCACTGGCTGCCCTGCGCCTTGTGGACGGTCAGGCAATAGCCAAAAGTGAACTCGTCGAACTGCCGCCGTTCCGGCCAGCTCATCGCGTCTTCCTCGCCCGCAAAGAACGCCTTATGCGTCAAAACCTTCGCCTCGCCCTTGCCTTCGTCGGCGCCCAGCAACAGGCTCCACTTGCCATTGCTGCGCCTTGTGGCCTCGGTGACCATCCATATCTGGCCGTTAAGTAGTTTCTTGCGCGGATTGTTCCGTAAACAAACCATGCGGTCGCCGAGCACCGGCTCATGGAACGGCAGCCCCTTCAGCTCGCGCAACCGGTCATTGTACTGCAGCCGGGTCTTGTTGCGGCCCACCAGAACCTGATCAGCCTCCAGCACCGCATTGCGGTCGACATCCTCGCGCCCGACCACCACGGACTCGCCATAGGTGCCGCGTTCGAGGAAACCACCCTCGCGCACCTGCATCGACAGGTGGATGATCGGATTGTCCGCCGCCTGACGGTGAATTTCGGTCAGCATCATGTCCGGCTCGTCGGCGGTAAAAAACCCCGCGCCCTGCACCGGCGGCAGCTGGAACGGATCGCCAAGCACCAGCACCTTTACTCCAAAGCTGAGCAGGTCTCGGCCGAGCTGCTCGTCCACCATCGACACTTCGTCGATCACGATCAGGTCCGCGTCGGCTGCCGGGCTTTCGTCGTCCAGCACAAAGCGCGGCTCGCCATCGTTTTCGCTGACCAGCGTATAGATCAGGCTATGGATGGTCTGGGCACCTTTGCAACCGCGCTTGCGCATCACCAGCGCCGCCTTGCCGGTAAAGGCTGCATATTTGACGCTGCGGATATCCTGCGCCAGATGCACCGCAAGCGTCGACTTGCCGGTGCCGGCCCAGCCGAACAGGCGGAACACCTGCGGACCGTCCTTGTCCTTGAGCCAGGCCGAAACAGCGAGCAGCGCAGCATCCTGCTGGGGCGACCAGACTGGCATCAGATGATCGTCGTCTTTACGCTGCCGACGCCTTTGATACTGCCTTCCAGCACGTCGCCGCGCACCACTGCGCTGACGCCCGCAGGGGTGCCGGTCATGATCAGGTCGCCGGCCTTCAAGGTCACGAACT
>JAQGKG010000186.1 GCA_028290245.1 Devosia sp.
GCTTTCTCGGCGTCGTGCTGGTCATCCGCCCCGGCGTGCGCGAGCTGCAACTCGGGCATCTGGCAATCTTTTGCAGCGTGTTCTTCGGTGGCATCACCACCATCGTCCTGCGCCACGTCGCGCCGCGCGAACGGCGCGTCAGTCTTGTCGGCCTGCAGGTACTGTATTCTGGTCTCGTAAACGGCTTGCTGATGCTGCCGTTTTTCGTCGTGCCAACGCCTGAGCAACTGGCAGTTTTTCTGGGCATCGGCCTGCTGGGCGGCACAGGTGGCCTGTTGCTAATAGCAGCCGTAAAGCGCACTCCGGCCAACATGGTCGCACCGGTACAATACAGCCAGCTCATCTGGGCCATCGTGTTCGGCGCTGCGTTTTTCGGCGAGTATCCCGACTATGTCGCCATCATCGGCATGATCATCGTACTGACGGCCGGCCTCGCCAACGTAATGACCGAAAAACTCAAGATCGTCTGGAAGCCGCGAATTTTCTTCTGGCGCACCGGGCTTTAATAGCTGAGATAAAAATCCCCGCTTGCGCGGGGATTTCGTAACTACAGCGCGCCACGAACCGCCGCGATAGCTTCCGCGGCCTTGGACCCATCCGGCCCACCGCCCTGCGCCATATCAGGACGACCTCCGCCGCCCTGTCCGCCGAGCGCCGCCGTAGCTAGCTTGATAAGCTCGCCGGCGGCAAAACGCGATGTCAGATCATCGGTGACGCCGATGGCCACGGTGCCTTTGCCGTCTTCGCCGTTGAGCACGACTGTGACGACACCCGAGCCAATGCGCTTCTTCTCGCTATCGACCAGGCCTTTGACATCTCGTGCAGCAATGCCTTCGACCACGCGGCCGACATAGGTCACCCCGTTGACCGCTTCGTCAGCCGAAGCGGCATCGCCCGAGCCACCACCGCCGCCGAGTGCCAGTTTCTTGCGGGCATCGGTCAACTCGCGCTCGATCTTCTTGATATTGTCCTGCAGCGCTCCGATGCGATCGAGCACTTCATGCGTGCCGGACCGCAGCAGGCCGGCCGCAGAATTGACGATGTTGACGTTAGTATTGCCACGATGGCGCGCAGCATTGCCGGTCAGTGCCTCGATACGACGCACGCCGGCACCGACAGCACTTTCAGCGACGATGGACACAAGGCCTATATCACCGGTGCGACGCACATGCGTGCCGCCACAAAGTTCGACCGACCAACCCAAGCCATTGCCGGTGGGCTCGCCCATCGCAACGACGCGGACTTCATCGCCGTACTTTTCGCCGAACAGCGCGCGGGCACCAGATTCCTTGGCCTCTTCGACACCCATCAGACGCGTTTCGACCGGGGTATTCTGTAAAATTATGGCATTGGCGATGTCTTCGACTTCAGCCATTTCCTGGTCGGTGACTGGTTTGGTGTGGACGAAGTCGAAGCGAAGGCGGTCCTGCGACACCATCGAACCCTTTTGGGCGACATGGTCGCCGAGCACGATGCGCAAGGCTTCATGCAGCAGATGGGTGGCTGAATGATTGGCGCGGATCGACGAACGGCGCTGGTGATCGACTAGCAGCGTCAGTGGCTGGCCGATCTTCAGCGTGCCTTCGGTGACCTTGACCTTGTGGGCAAACACGCCGTGGAACTTCTGCGTTTCAGTGACGATGGCCGCAACGCCCTCGCCCTTGATCAGGCCGGAATCACCAACCTGTCCGCCGCTTTCGCCATAGAACGGCGTCTGGTTCAGCACGACGAAACCTTCGTCGCCCGTTTCAAGTATAGCAACTTCCTTGCCATCCTTGAGCAGTCCCTTGACCTCGCCCTCGGCGGTTTCGGTTTCATAGCCGAGGAATTCCGTCGGGCCAGCCTTGTCGAGCAGTCCGTACCAGACGGTGTCGGTGGCGGCTTCACCCGAGCCGGACCAGCTCTTGCGGGCCTCGGCCTTCTGAGCGGCCATGGCCGCATCAAAGCCGGGTTGGTCGACGGTGATGCCGCGCAGGCGCAGCGCATCTTGAGTCAGGTCGAGCGGGAAACCATAGGTGTCGTAAAGCTTGAAGGCGCTGGTACCATCAAGCACCGCACCCTCGCCCATATCTTTGGTCTCGTCGGCCAGGATCTGCAGGCCGCGGCCCAGCGTCTTGAGGAATCGACCTTCTTCGAGACGGACGGTCTCGGTGATCAGCGCTTCGCCGCTGCGAAGTTCTGGATAGGCCTGGCCCATCTCGCGCACCAGCGTTTGAACCAGCTTGTAGATCACCGGCTCGTTGCTTCCGAGCAGCGTTGCGTGACGCATGGCGCGGCGCATGATGCGGCGCAGCACATAGCCGCGACCTTCATTGGATGGCAGCACGCCTTCGGCAATCAGAAAGCTCATCGAGCGCAGGTGGTCGGCAATGACGCGCAGGCTGCGATTGCCGTCGCCGTTCACATCGACATTCGTGGCACTGGCAGCAGCGCCGATCAGCGACTTGAACAGGTCGATCTGGTAGTTGTCGTGCGTACCCTGCATGACGGCCGCCATGCGCTCGAGCCCCATGCCGGTGTCGATCGATGGGTTGGGCAAGGCAGTGCGCGAACCATCGCCATGCTGCTCATACTGCATGAACACCAAGTTCCAGATCTCGATCCAGCGGTCGCCATCTTCCTCCGGCGAACCCGGAGGGCCACCCCAGATCTTGTCGCCGTGGTCGTAGAAGATTTCCGAGCAGGGGCCGCAGGGGCCGGTGTCGCCCATCTGCCAGAAATTAGACTTGGCGCCGAGCCGGATAATACGATCCTCGCCGATCCCGGCGATCTTCTTCCACAGTTCCATTGCCTCGTCGTCATCCTGATAGATGGTAACGATCAGTTTGTCCTTGTTGAGGCCCCAGTCCTTAGTCAGCAAGTTCCAGGCCAGCTCGATGGCATGGTCCTTGAAATAATCACCGAACGAGAAATTGCCGAGCATCTCGAAGAACGTGTGGTGGCGAGCGGTGAAGCCCACATTGTCGAGATCGTTATGCTTGCCACCAGCACGAACGCATTTCTGCGCCGTGGTAGCGCGAGAATAAGGGCGCTTTTCAACACCGGTGAAGGTGTTCTTGAACTGCACCATCCCTGAATTGGTGAACATCAGCGTTGGATCGTTTCGGGGCACCAAAGGGCTCGACGCCACAGGCTCGTGACCATTGCGGGCAAAATAGTCGACAAAGCTCGAACGAAGGTCGTTTACGCTGGTCATCTAGAGGCTTTCACTAAGAAATCTGGCGCCGGGCGCCGCAGACACGATTGGCCAGCTTTCTATCGTGCAGCTTGCGGCCCTGTCCAGCATTGCGGCGCCTCTAGGGCAATTCTGAAAAGAAAAGAGGCACCGCTTGCGCGATGCCCCGAAAAATCCCTGCATGGGGGAGGAAAACTTATTCGTCGCTGCCTGCGTCATCATCAGGACCGGCCGCCAGCAGAACTTCGCCGAGCAGGCCCGAGCTTTCGCGCACGCCCTGTTCGATCGTCGCCGCCATCGCAGGATTGTCCTTGAGGAACTGGCGGGCGTTTTCACGCCCCTGCCCCAAACGCTGGCTGTCCCAGGAGAACCAGGCGCCCGACTTCTCAATGATGCCGGACTTGACGCCCAGATCGAGCAATTCGCCGGTCTTGGAAATGCCTTCGCCATACATGATGTCGAATTCGACCTGCCGGAAGGGAGGCGCCAGCTTGTTCTTGACCACCTTGACGCGGGTCTGGTTGCCGACAACCTCTTCGCGATCCTTGATGGCGCCGATGCGGCGAATGTCGAGACGAACCGAGGCGTAGAACTTGAGCGCGTTGCCGCCGGTGGTGGTTTCCGGCGAGCCGTACATCACGCCGATCTTCATGCGAATCTGGTTGATGAAAATCACCAGGCACTTGGACTTGGAGATCGAACCGGTCAGCTTGCGCATGGCCTGGCTCATCAGGCGTGCCTGCAGACCGGGCAATGCATCGCCCATTTCGCCTTCGAGCTCGGCGCGCGGGGTCAGCGCTGCCACCGAATCGATCACCAGCACGTCGATGGCGCCGGAGCGGACCAGCGTGTCGGTGATTTCTAGAGCCTGTTCGCCGGCATCTGGCTGCGAGATCAGCAGGTCATCGACACTGACGCCGAGCTTGCGAGCATAGATCGGGTCGAGCGCATGTTCCGCGTCGACGAAAGCACAGATGCCACCGAGCTTCTGTGCCTCGGCGATGACATGCAGCGCCAGCGTGGTCTTGCCCGAGCTTTCCGGCCCGAAAATCTCGACGATACGGCCCTTTGGCAGGCCACCGATACCGAGCGCAATATCGAGACCGAGCGATCCGGTCGAAATTGATTCGACCTCGATGGCCGATGCTTCGCCAAGGCGCATGATCGAGCCTTTGCCGAAATTGCGCTCAATCTGGCTGAGCGCCGCGGCAAGTGCCTTTTCCTTATCCATCGATCCACCTTCAACTACACGAAGCGGCGCGTTAGCCATTTTGTCTCTCCTTATTCCACGCTCTGGGAGGCTGCGCAACGCGCCGAAACCGCTGGTGGCCATGTATTGAATATGCGCTATTTGTTCTCATTTTGTTCCATCACTGTCAATGGACAAAATGAGAACATCTGCGAAATTATCAGCGAGACTCAAAAGCAGTAAAGTCGGCCTATCAGATATCAGAACATGCTGGTCATCGGATAAGTATGATTTTTGGACTTGCCACCATGGCCCGCGTTGCGCTTTATGCGTCCAATTCGCGCCACGCGCAGAGGAGCCGCCATGAATCTGATCCAGTTTTTCTACACTAACGGCGAGCGGGCAGTCGGCGCCGTGGACAATGGCGTAACGCGCGTCGTGAATGGGGCTACAAGCGTTTACGCGCTGGCTATGTCCGCCCTGTCTGGCGCAGGCGGCCTCGGCGCCTTGATCGCGGAAATGGGCCTTGGCGAGACCGTCGATCGCGACGCCATACTGGCCGACGGACGCATGCTTGCTCCCGTCGATCATCCCGATCCTGCCCATCTTTATGTAACCGGCACCGGCCTGACCCATCTCGGTTCCGCCGCCACTCGCGACGCCATGCACACAGCTAACAGCGGCCAGGCTGAAACCGGCCTGACTGACACCATGAAGATGTTCCGCATGGGTCTCGAAGGCGGCAAGCCTGCCGCGGGTCAGAAGGGCGTTCAGCCTGAGTGGTTCTACAAGGGTAATGGCTATTCGGTGATCAATCCTGGCCGTCCGATTCCCTCGCCGAGCTTCGCGCTCGACGCCGGTGAGGAGCCCGAAATCGCCGGCATCTACGTGATCGACCACGACGGCCAGCCGCGCCGCCTCGGTTTTGCCCTGGCTAACGAGTTTTCCGACCACGTCACCGAGCGGGTCAATTATCTCTACCTGGCTCATTCCAAGCTGCGCGCCTGCGCATTTGGCCCGGAACTGCGCGTCGGCGACCTGCCGGCCCATATCGAGGGCAAATCGCGCATCTGGCGCGATGGCAAGGTGCTGTGGGAAAAGGCATTCCTCAGCGGCGAGGACAATATGAGCCACACCATCGCCAACCTCGAATATCACCACTTCAAGTATGACCTGTTCCGCCGCCCCGGCGACGTGCATGTGCATATGTTCGGCACCGCAACGCTGAGCTTTGCTGATGGCATCAAGACCGAGGCCAACGACATCTTCGAGATCGAGGCTCCTCAATTCGGCGCCGCGCTGCGCAACCCGGTCAGCAACCAGGCCGAACAGCCGCTCAACATCGGCAATCTCTATTGAGCTTGAAGCCCGGCGACTAACATGTCAGTTATCCCTCCGCTCCTGGGAGGGATAACATGGCCGCTCGCGACTTCGAAAAACGCCGCATCGGACGCACCGATCTGGAAGTGACGACGCTCGGCCTTGGCGGAGCGTCCCTCGCCGGCATTTTCACCGGCGTGTCGCCCGAGCAGGCCCGCGCCACCGTCGCTCGTGCGCTTGATGTCGGCATCACCTATGTCGATACGGCCCCCCAAAACGGGCTGGGCCGCTCGGAACATCTGGTCGGCGACGCACTGCGCGAACGCCGCGCCGGCGTGGTGTTGTCCAGCAAGGTCGGGCGGCGGCTGGTGCCGGTTGATAGCGAAAAGCAGGACAAGGCCCCCTGGGTAGATCCTCTGCCCTTCAACCAGGTCTATGATTATTCCTATGACGGCGTAATGCGCTCGTTCGAGGACAGCCAGCAGCGGCTGGGCCTCAAGGGTATCGACATTCTTTATGTCCACGACATCGGCACCGCGACGCATGGTGTCGACGGCAACAAGCCGCTGTGGGCGCAACTGGCGAGCGGCGGCTACAAAGCGCTGTGCGAATTGCGCGATGCCGGCTTGGTCAAGGCGATCGGCCTCGGCGTCAACGAATGGCAAATCCTGATGCAGGCATTCGAGCTTGGCGACTGGGACGTCTTCCTGCTGGCCGGCCGCTATACACTGCTCGAACAAACCTCGCTTACCCCGTTCATGACCACCTGCGTTGAACGCGGCGCGTCGGTGGTGGTCGGCGGCCCATTCAATTCCGGCATTCTGGTTGGCGGCGACAAGTTCAACTACGAGAAAGCGCCCGATGAAATCGTGGCAAAAGTTCGCGCCATCGAGGCGGTGTGCCGTGAATTCGACGTGCCCCTGCCTGCGGCCGCCTTGCAGTTTCCACTCACCCATCCGGCAGTCTGCAACGTGCTTCCCGGCCCGCGATCGCCGCAAGAGCTGGATGGCATCCTCGACTGGTGGGATGTAAAAATCCCCGGTGAGCTGTGGACGGCGCTAGCTACCAAGGGCCTGCT
>JAQGKG010000391.1 GCA_028290245.1 Devosia sp.
ATTGCCGGACATCAGAAAATACTCGATTTCACTGCCAGCCGGCGGCTGAGCCTGCGGGCTGCCAGTGCCGGAAGCTCGATTTTTCTGTTGCGCTACGGCACCTCGCGGGAATCCAGCGCGGCGCATCTGCGCTGGCGGCTGACCCCGACGCTGAGTGCCCGCAAGCGCTTCGATCCCATGGCGCCGGGCGCGCCGCGCTGGCGGGCCCAATTGGAGAAGGGTGTTCTCCTCAAACAGCAAACCGAATGGCTCCTGGGTTGGACGCAAGATGGATTTACAACACTCGATGCTGCACGCCGCCACGCAAATCGGATTGCTGCCGAGCCGCCGCTTCCTGGCATTATACCTGCCTACCTGGCCGACCGATTACCTGAAACGGCGTGATCCGTCGCTGAAAGGGCCGACGGCGCTTTATGAGCGGATCAAGGGCGGTTTGCGGATTGCAGCACTGGATGTCGAAGCGGGGCGGGCAGGGCTCCGTATTGGGCAGAACCTTGCCGACGCGCGCGCCATGGTGCCGGGCCTTACAGTGGGTGAAATCGACCGGCCCATGCTCGAAGCGGTATTTGCCGACTTTGCCGATTGGCATTCCAATGCCAGCCCGCTGGTCGCGGTAATGCGCGATGTGAGTGAGTTTGGCGATCTAGTGCTCGATATTACCGGAGTTGCGCACCTGTTCGGCGGCGAGCGCCCGATGCTGCGGCTACTGCTCACCCGGCTGCGCGACCTGGGCTATACTGTCTCTGGCGCCATCGCGCCGACCATTGGCGCCGCTTGGGCCATTAGTCATTTCGCACGCAGCCAGGTGGTCGAAGTTGCCGACGTCGATACCGTGCTCGATGCCCTGCCAGTCAATGCCCTGCGGCTAAGTCCCGCCCAGATTGCCGGACTGACCCAAATGGGGCTCAAGACCATCGGCCAGTTGCGTCCGCGCGAGCGAAAACCTTTGCAAGCCCGCTTTGGCCTCTCCCTGCTGCAGCGGCTCGACCAGGCTTTTGGCCTGCTCGAAGAACGCATGGTGCCGCGCATTCCCATTGCCGAACGCTATGCCGAGCGGCGCTTCGTCGATCCGATCGGATTGATGGACGATGTGATGATGACGGCGCATGACCTAGCCATCCACCTGGCAATTCGGCTGGAGGCCGAAGGGCTAGGCGGGCAGGCTTTTCATCTCTTCCTCTACCGCGTCGATCACAAGGTGATGGCCTTCTCGGTCAATTCGGCCCGCCTGACGCGTGATCCCGAGCATATTGCCAAGCTGTTCTCCAATCGCTCTGAGCGGCTTGAGGGCGAGTACGACGCCGGCTTTGGCATCGACATGATCCGGCTGGCAGTGAGTTCGACCGGCGAACTCGATGGGGTGCAATTGGGTGCCTTCGTTACCCAGGAAGGCGCCGAGGATCTCGACCAGTTGCACGACAGGATGAGCAGTCGGCTGGGAACGCTGGCGGTGCTGCGCACAAAGTTTGTGGCCAGCCATATTCCCGAGCGGGCAGTGCGCCTGGTGCCGGCTATCGTGCATGTGCCCGATGCGCAAACGCGACCGCCACTAGAACTGGTGCGACCACTGCGGCTGCTGCCGGTGCCCGAACTGGTGGCGATCAATGCCGAAGTGCCTGATGGCCTGCCGGCCTCGATGATCTGGCGACGGGTCGGCTACCGGCTTATCAAGGCCGCTGGGCCCGAGCGCCTGGGCGCCGAATGGTGGCGAAGCGGCCAGCGCCTGGAGCTGATGCCGCCCTTTGTTCCCAGAAAGCCCGAGCCCGGCGAAAAACCGGAAAAGCCGCCTTACATACCCAATCTTGTGCAGTTCAATCCCGAGGCAGGAACCCGGGATTACTACATTGCCGAAGATGCCGATGGCCGAAGGTTCTGGATTTACCGCCAGGGTCTCTACGCCGGGACCAACTGGTATTTGCATGGGTTTTTCGCTTGAGCCAGATCGTCCAGCTTCAGCCCCAGGAACGTATCCGCCCGCGTCCGCCGGTGCCGGAGTTTGCCGAACTGGTCTCGACCACCAATTTCTCGTTCCTGCACAGCGGATCGTCGCCCGAGGAAATGGTGTCGGCGGCCATGCACCTTGGGCTGAGTGCTTTCGGCGTCGCCGACCGCAACAGTTTTGCCGGCGTGGTGCGCGGCTATGTCGTGGCGCGTGACCGCGATGAGCAAAGCTTTCCGGACTTTCGCTATCTGGTCGGCGTCCGGCTCTGCTTTGCTGATGGCAGCCCAGATATCATAGCCTATCCCACCAACCGCGTAGCGTATGGGCGGCTGTGCAAGCTGCTGACAGTGGGCAATCAGCGCGGTGAAAAGGGCAAGCCGATGCTCTACTTCACCGATCTATTCGGCTCTGGCGAGCCAAGCGCCATTGAGCAGGGACCCCCGGAAAACTATGCGCTGGGTCAGCTTTTCATCCTCATTCCGGACGAGAGCGACTGGGGCTTGACCGAACGGACGCTGGGCACGCTGGCGAGCAAAGCACCTGGAAATGTCTGGGTGGCCGGTGCGTTACGCTTTGACGGACAGGACCGAGCCCGTCTCAACCGAATCGATGAGATGGCCAAGCGCCATCGTGCCGCGATGCTGGCCAGCAATGACGTGCGCTACCACGAGCCCGACCGCCGCATGGTGCAGGATGTGGTGACCTGCATCCGCGAACACCTGACGCTGGAAACCGCCGGCTTCCGGCTTGCCGCCAATGCAGAGCGGCATCTCAAGCCAGCTTACGAAATGGCGCGGCTATTTCGTGAACATCCCAACGCCATCACCGAAACGCAACGCTTCATCGCGCGCATCGAGTTTTCGCTAGCGCAGCTCAAATACAATTATCCGGAAGAAACCGTCGGTAATTGCGAAACCGCGCAGCAAACACTGGAGCGACTGACCTGGGAGGGAGCAGCAAAACGCTTTCCCAAGGGAGTGCCCGATAGCATTAAGGGTACCATTTGGACGGAGCTCTGCCTGATTGGCTATAAAGGCTATGCCGCTTATTTTCTGACGGTGCATGACATCGTGATGTTTGCCCGCGACGAGCGCAAAATCCTCTGCCAGGGGCGCGGCTCGGCAGCAAATTCCTGCGTCTGCTTTTGTCTCCATATCACTGAGGTCAATCCGGAAAAAAGCACGCTGGTGTTCGGCCGTTTCATCTCCACCGAGCGCGATGAGCCGCCCGATATCGACGTCGATTTCGAGCATGAGCGGCGCGAGGAGGTGATGCAGTATGTTTACAAGAAGTACGGCGGCAAGCGCACCGGTCTGACTGCCAACGTCATTTCCTATCGCTCCAAAAGCGCCATTCGCGAGACGGCAAAAGTGTTCGGCGTGTCGGAGGACACCGTGGCGGCGCTCAACCAGTTGCACTGGGGCTGGGGCCAAAAACTCGATCTGGGCGACATGGCGACGATCGGGCTGAGCCCGGACGATCCGGTGCTGGCCCAGATGTTCGAAGTGGTCAAAGTGCTGCGTGGCTTCCCACGCCATCTCAGCCAGCATGTCGGCGGCTTCGTCATCACCCGCGATTCGCTGGAAAGCCTGGTGCCGATCGGCAAGACGGCGATGGACAGCCGGCAGATCATCGAGTGGAACAAGGACGATATCGACGCGCTGGCCATCCTCAAGGTCGATATATTGGCACTGGGCATGCTGAGCTGCCTGCGGCGTGCCTTCGAGCTGATGGAGCATCATTATAAGCGAAGACTGGCGCTGGTCGATCTGCTCGACGAGGAGGACGATCTGGACCAAAGCAAGAAGGCGCAGGTCTATGCGATGATCCAGCGCGCCGACACGATCGGCGTGTTCCAGATCGAGAGCCGGGCGCAGATGTCGATGCTGCCGCGGCTCAAGCCGGAAAAGTTCTATGACCTGGTGATCGAGGTGGCGATTGTCCGGCCTGGTCCGATCCAGGGTAACATGGTGCATCCCTATCTCCGGCGACGGCAGGGGCTGGAACAGCCGGTCTATTACAACGACAAGCTGAAGGACGTGCTGCATCGCACCCTTGGAATTCCGCTGTTCCAGGAACAGGCGATGCAGATTGCCATTGTCGGGGCGGGTTTTTCGCCCGGCAAGGCCGATAGTCTGCGCCGCGCCATGGCGGCTTGGCGGCGCAACGGCAAGATTGCCCAGTTCGGCGATGAATTTATGGCCGGAATGGCGGCCAACGGTTACCCGCCCGAATTTGCCAAAAACTGCTTCGCGCAGATCCAGGGCTTTGCCGAATATGGCTTTCCCGAAAGCCATGCGGCGTCGTTTGCGCTGCTTGTCTATGCGTCGTGCTGGCTCAAATGCCATTACCCGGATGTGTTCGCCTGCGCGCTGCTCAATTCACAGCCGATGGGCTTTTACGCGCCGAGCCAGATTATCCGCGACGCGATCGAGCATGGCGTTGAGGTTCGGTCGGTGGACGTCAACCTGTCTGATCTCGAATGCGTGCTTGAAGAAAGCCGGGACGGCGAAGGCCAATTCCGCTGGGCACGCGATCATCTGTGGTCACAACATGCCGACATGGCAGGCGACATTCATTCCAGGAAAGCCATTCGGCTCGGTTTTTCCCAAGCCATCGGCGTGTCTGATGCGGATATCAACATTATCGTCGCACGCCGCGGCGCCGGCTATGATTCGGTGCGCGATCTCTGGCTGCGGACCGGCGTTTCCATCGCCAGCCTGGAAAAGCTGGCCCATGCCGACGCCTTTGTTTCACTCGGCCTCAATCGACGCGAGGCGCTGTGGGTCGTCAAAGGGCTGATTGGCACGTATGGCGCCGATACGTTGCCGCTGTTCCAGGCAGCGGGCGAGGTCGAGACAGATGCCGATATGGAATCAGACCTCCCCAAGATGCTGATGGGCGAGGAAGTGATCCACGATTATTCGACGCTGTCCTTTTCGCTTAAAGGGCATCCCCTGCAATTTATTCGCCCCGTCCTTGATGCACGGCGCATCACGCGGTCGGATCAGTTGCGCGAGGCCAAGCCGGGCAGCAGGGTGGAAGTGGCAGGCCTTGTGCTGGTGCGACAGCGTCCTGGCACGGCGAAAGGCATCATCTTTGCTACCCTCGAGGATGAGGCTGGTGTCGCCAATATCGTGATCTGGCCAAAGGTGTTCGAAGCCAACCGCAAGACCGTGCTGGGCAGTCGCATGATGGCTGTGCGCGGAAAATTACAACGCGAGGGCCTCGTCATTCACATCATCGCCGAGCAGTTGACCGACATGACTGGCCACCTGCTCGATCTGGCGCATGGCGTCGACATTGGCGACCGGATCCTGGCGCGTGGCGACGAGGGCAAGTCGGGGCCTCATCCGAGCCGCGACCGCAATGCGATGCTGGAAATCGAGAAAGCTCGCCGCACGGCCTACGCAGCTTTACCGGGTGGCCGGAATTTCCATTAGGCCAGCAGCTTATCAATGGCTTGGGCAAGCGAGATGTCTTTTTCGCTCAGCCCGCCGGCATCATGAGTCGAGAGGCTGATGGTGACGCTGTCGTAGCTGTTGGACCAATCGGGATGGTGGTCGGCTTTCTCGGCCTCAAGGGCCACCCGGGTCATGAAGCCAAAGGCTTCGGAAAAGCTCTTGAACTTGAAGACGCGACTGATGGCATCTGCCGCTTGATCATGGGTCCAGTTATGCAGGCCGCGCAGTCCGGCCTGACGTTCCTGATCGTTGAGCTTGTCGACCATTGTGTTCACCTTCATCCCAAAATCTCGCCGCAACCGCGGCCCGCCGTCACTCGCTTTAACATGCTGGCAAGACGTTTCGTCGCAGCGTGCAGGAAAACAAGAGACTTCGGCCGGAGGACATTGCGTGAATTGGACCAAGCGACTAGTCGGGCAAACCATTGCGCTGGTCATGGCTATTCCGGCTGTGAACGCCGCCGATATCGTTGTCTATCACAACTGGGCTTCGCCCGCCGAGCTGGCCGCGCTCAATGTGCTGCGCGGAGCCGTGGAGGCTGAGGGTAACCACTGGCTGCCGCTGGCCATTCCCCATGATGCAGACGGAGACATGAACGTTATGGAGCTGATCGACGCTGGCGTGCCGCCCAATGTATTCCTGCAGTTGCAGCCGGATATCTACCGCTCACTGGAGCAGCGCGGGCAGTTGCTGCATCTTAATGAGCAGTTCGCCGCCAGCGGGGTGCTAGAGCAATTGCCCGCAGTGGTACGCAACGCCATCACCGTGGATGGATTGATCGTCAAGGTGCCGGCAACCATCCATGCCGATGCGATGATTTTTTACAATCGCGCCGTCGCTCGTGCCGCGGGCGTCGATCCGGAAAGCTGGACGTCACTCGACGCCATGTGGGCCGATCTGGACAAGGTGCAGGCCGCGGGCTTTGAACCCATTGCCATGGGTGCACAGCCCTGGCAGGTCGGCTATCTCACGCATGCACTGGTTGCCAGCCTCGCCGCTCCGGGCGTCTATGCCGGGCTCTACGGCGAGACTGTCGATCCGACGGTGCTCGACGATCCGAGCCTTGTCACGGTGTTCGAGTGGCTGCGACGTTTTCAGCAAAAGGCCGACGACAATGCAACCGACCGCGACTGGAACATGGCAACCAGTGCGGTGATCGGTGGCAAAGCACTGCTGCAGTTGCAGGGAGACTGGATGAAGGGTGAATGGCACGCCGCCGGCAAGAGCGAAGCGCGCGATTTTGGCTGCATATTCGTGCCGGGTGCGGCCCATGTGCCAGTCACAGTTGATAGCTGGGGTCTTCTAGGCGGAGTTTCGCCTGAAGCCGAGGCGGCCGAGCGGGCCTTTGCCACAGCCGTAGTCGATGTCACAGTGCAGGCCCGTTTTGCCGCTGCCAAAGGCTCGACGCCGGTGCGAATGGACGCGCGAGAGGGGATCGATGCGTGCTCGCGCAAAGTGTTGCAAGCACTCGACCGGCCTGATTTTGCTTTGCCGACTCCCCACCTGACGTCCTCCCTGGGCTGGGTCACGGCGGTCTGGGAGGTGGCCAACGCCTTTTGGAACGATCCGGAAATAACCCCTGCCACGGCCATAGCGGCGCTTAAGGTCAAAGCCCAATTTGGCCATTAAAACCCACGTTCACGTATTAAGGACACATTGACTCTCCTATTGGGAAAAAGCCGCATCCAATAGGCAGTTGGGGCGTTGGCAAGGCGTTCTTAATGCCTCAGGCGCTCTGATCGGCCCGAACAAGGGGAATTGAGTGCTGACCTCGGCTCGAAAGACAATGCCGGCTCTCGACTACGTGTCGATCATCCGCTCGGTCTATGCAGACCGGCGAGCGATGCTTGCTGGCGCCATTGCCAGCGCCTTCGCTGCCGGGATTTCGGCATATCGGGCCAGTTCTGAGCCTCTCTACCTCATTGCCTTTGCATTTATCGTCATTGGCATAGTGCGCTACCTGAACATGCAAGCATTTTGGAAAGCAGCAATCAGCAACGACGACGCTGTTGCAGCCGAGCGGTGGGAAAATCGTGCCGTTGCCATCGGCTGTGCATTGGCTGCCGTTTATGGGCTGTGGTGCATGGTCAGTATGCTGCTGGTCGAAGATCCCTATGCGGAATTGGTCGCCTCCACCCTGACGATCGCGGTCATGGTGGGCATCTGCGCGCGCAATTTTGGGTTGGATCGGCTGGTCACCCTCCAAATGACGATGGTCATTGTTCCACTGTCGCTTGGCTTGTTGTTGCGCAACGATATCTACCACCCTGTGCTGGCGATCCTGCTGATCGTCATGCTGAGCAGTTTCAGAAAGCTTTCCGGTGACATTCGGACCATTCTGCTGAGTGCAGTGCATGGACGAGACGAGGCGTCGCGCCTTGCTGCCGAACTCGATATGGCAATGACAACGCTCGAGCACGGTCTCTGCATGCTTGACGATCGTGGGGTTATTTCGTTTGCCAATGAACGGGCGGAGCGGCTGTTGTCCTTTATCGGTCCGGCCAGGTTAGTCGGCCAGCCGTTTGGCTCGGTGCTGTCCGACCTTGCCGATAGCAAAGCCTTGCCCACCACGGCGATCGATCGGCTGGCCGATCTGATCAGCACGCGGTCGGCCGGCAAGGTGCTGTTGTGCCTGCCTGCAGATCGTTTTTACGAAGTCACCGTCAGCTCGCGCCGCGAGCGTTGCGTGCTGTTGTTCGAGGACATCAGCGAGCGTATCGCCGCCGAAGAGCGCATAACCTTCATGGCGCGGCATGACACGCTGACCAGCCTCCCCAACCGGACCTATTTCAGCGAATTAGCCAGTGAAAACATGAACGCGCGGCTGCGTACCGGAGCCAAAACGCGATTGGTCTCGCTGACGCTGGTGGACATTGACGACTTCAAGCACGTCAACGACACATATGGTCATATCGTCGGCGATGATTTGCTGGAGCAGGTCGCTGACCGCCTGCGTTGGGCCATGCCGCCGGAGACGATCCTGGCGCGGCTGGGTGGCGACGAATTCGTCATCTACAGCGGTACGGCAGGCGATGACGCCCAGGCCCAGAAGGACGCGGCGTCGATCCTGTCCGCTTTCGCCGATCCCTTCTTGCTCGATGGATTGACCCTCTCGGTGACCGTCAGCCTTGGCATCGCCACCAGCGCGCTGGCCACAGAGGCGCTAGACGATCTAATGACCAAGGCTGACTTGGCGCTCTATTCGGCCAAGGGTGACGGCAAGGCACGCAGCCAGCAGTTCCACGCGCAGATGGATATCGACTACCACTATCGCCAGCGGCTCAAGAGCGATCTGCGTGATGCCGTTCGCGAAGGCGTGTTGACACTTGCCTTCCAGCCACTGCTCGACCTCAAGACCCGCAAGGTTGTCACCTGCGAAGCACTGGCGCGCTGGAGCCACCCGGAGCTAGGCATGATTCCGCCCTCAACCTTCATTCCGCTGGCGGAAGAAATGGGCTTGATTTCAGACATCACTGCCTGGGTGCTGCAGCGGGCCACGCTGCAATGCAGCCAATGGCCGGACAATGTCTGCGTCGCGGTCAACATTTCCGCGCGGGACTTCCGCGTCAGCAATCTCAATCAACTCGTCGAAAGCGCGCTTGCCGATTCTGGACTTGCGCCATCGCGCCTCGAGATAGAGGTGACCGAAACCGCCGTGATCGAGGAGCGCGAAATTGCCCAGCGGCTGCTGACCGGCTTCTTCAAGCGCGGCATTGCCATTGCGCTGGACGATTTTGGCACCGGCTACTCATCGCTGAGCTATCTCAACACGCTGCCGCTAACCAAGCTCAAGATCGACCGGTCATTCGTGTCCGACATTGCCCACAATGCACGCTCGCTGCGCCTGCTGACCAATGTGGCTCGCCTCGGACGTGATCTCGACCTGACCGTGGTTGCCGAAGGCGTCGAGACGGAAGATCAGCTCAACACCATGCTTGAACATACCGACGTCCAGCAGGTGCAGGGTTACTACTTCAGCCGTCCGGTAGCGGAGAGCGAGATTGGCGCGCTGATCGGCAGTCTGAATGGCAATGTCCAGCCGATCGCCACTACCCGTCGACGTGGTTAACGGGCTTTAACCCCTCTCCTCGCTGGAAATTATTTGAAACGCCAGTATGCGCACGGCAGCAGCGTATTTTTTGCGCGTGCCATTATGGATAACAGACAGTTAATGTCCGCCCGCATTAGTGGGGCAGTTAGCAATGAGTACAGCGTCGCAACTCCAATCGAGTTCATCGCGCTTCGCATCCACGCTGATCGATCTGCTCGATCGCGTCGAATATCGCAGGGTTTCGCTCGACGAGCAGTTAGACCCGGTCTATCGGCTGCGCTACGAGGCCTATCGGCGCGAGGACTTCGTGCCAATCAATTCCCAGGAAATCACGCGAGACGTCTACGACGATGCCGACAACTGCTATTGTTTTGGCGTCTATATCGATGGAATCCTGGTCAGCTCGATCCGCTTTCATCACGTGACCAGCGCCAATCGGCAATCACCCAGCCGCACGATCTGGCCGGAAATCCTTGATCCAAAGCTTGACCAGGGCGACAGTTATATCGATCCGAGCCGCTTCACGGCCGACCATGACGCCTCGCTTGCCTTGCCAGCACTGCCTTATTTAACGTTGCGCATTGTCGCGATGGCCAGCGAGTATTTCACTGTGCGCTACTGCATTGCCTCGGTACGGGCAGAACATGCAGCTTTCTATCGGCGGGTCTTCGGTTCAGAGCGGCTGGGCGACGAGCGTAACTGGGGAGAGTTGCGATTTCCGGTATGCCTTTATGCGGCCGAAGTGCCGACAATCCGCAACCGCGTCGCCGACCGCTTCCCGTTCTTCATGTCGACACCAGCCGAACGCGATGCGCTATTTGGGCCGGGCCTTGGCCCGCGCAAGATCGTGGCGCCGACCGCCCGCGTCGCGCATCGTCTGCGCGTCATCGAAAACGAGGGCGCTCAACCAACTGTTGGTGAACTGCATGAATAGTGAATAGTGGTGCCGCTTAGGTGACTCGGAAACGGACATCGAGCCGTATCAGGCCGTTTCAAAACCCCTCAAACCCCAATGATACTAGGCACGTTCTTGTTTCGTGCCCTATCATTGTATATCACAGAGAGGCGCCCAATAGCGGCGTGGAAGGTGGACACAGGGGTGGTTGAGTGGGACGGGGCTTGAACAAACTAACAGCTTTGCAGCTCAAGAATGCTGTTGCTGGAAAGCTAGCCGACGGTGGGGGGCTATGGTTTCACCAGCGGGAAAGCGGTGGGTCGCAGTGGTTCTTGCGCTATACCATCAACGGGCAGCGGCGGGAAATGGGGCTAGGCTCCGGGGAACAGGTTTCGCTTCGCGAGGCTAGGGCAACTGCTGACAAGTGGCGCATGCGGTTGCGCGAAGGCGTAGATCCAATAAGCGATCGCGAACGCCTTAAGCGCGAGGCCGCACGCAACCTCCACAAGCTAAGGGAAATCGCCGTGGACGCCTTCGAAGCGCGAAAGGCGGAGCTGAAGGGCGATGGTATCGCCGGTCGTTGGTTCAGCCCACTGGAGCTACACATTCTACCCAAGCTGGGCGAGACCCCAGTAAGCGACCTCGAGCAGACGGCAATACGCGACGCATTGGCGCCCATCTGGCATGCCAAGGCTGAAACAGCACGGAAGGCGCTCAACCGGTTGAGCATCTGCATGCATCATGCCGCAGCGCTTGGACTGGACGTGGATCTGCAAGCTACCGAGAAGGCCCGCGCTCTTCTGGGTAAACAGCGGCATAC
>JAQGKG010000392.1 GCA_028290245.1 Devosia sp.
CTCCGAGGAACGCGTCGCCTATCTCAAGATGAGCCGCGCGGTGCGAGGCGAGGGCGATAGCGACGAGACGGTTGTCGACGATGCCGAAGAAGCTGTCGTTGCGGGCGAATTGGGCCAGGATCGGTACGTCGCTATGAGCGAAGCCGAGCAGTTCATCCTGACCATCTCGGAAAACGGCTTCGGCAAGCGCACTTCCAGCCACGAATACCGGATCACCGGGCGTGGCGGTAAGGGCATCACCGCCATGGCCGTCAACAAGCGCAACGGCAAGCTGATCGCGTCCTTCCCCGTGGAAGACGAAGACCAGATCATGTTGGTGACCGACAAGGGCCAAATGACCCGCATGCCGGTCGAAGGCAAGAAGCCGATCCGCATCGTCTCGCGCGGCAGCCAGGGCGTCATCGTCTTTGACACTGCCGAGGATGAGAAGGTTGTGTCGGTCGAACGCATCAGCGAGCCCGAGAATGACGATGAGTTGCCGGATGACCTCGAAGGTGGAGACGCACCGGATACGCCAGATGCACCGCCGGAAGCTCCGGTCACCGAATAAAATGAAAGGGGCGCTTCGGCGCCCCTTGTCGTTTCAGATGAAGCGTTCGGGCGAGCCCAGCCCTGCGTAGCCTGCGGCCGCTGGCCGGCCCGCATTGCTGCCCATCCGCACTTGGCGGGGAATGGTGGTGTAGCGGGGGACGCGGGCCTGCTGTTGCATATAGTATGGCTCGTACCGGCTCGGCTCTGGATCGTCGTGAGCATTGCGGCCTAGTTCGGAGGCGCAGCAGTTCCAGTACAACACGATCAACCCGGCAAACGGGATCAGGTACAGCAGGATCCAGGCGCCGGACTTTCCCAGATCATGCAGGCGGCGCACCTGCAGGGTGATGCCGGGCACGAAATGCACGAAGCTCACGAATAGCGTGATGGGAAGTTGTGGCTTGCGTGGATTGGCAAATCCATCGAGCACGAAGACATCGATTGCTGTCGCGCAGGCATAAATGAGCGCCTGTACTAGAAAAAACATCCAATACTGCATGCGAGTGCTGCGTCCCGAAAACTCGAAGGAGCGCAGCATGCCGTCCAGGTAAGATCGCATCCATGTCCCCACGCAGGATGTCTCGTTACGGTCTTCCTAGCGGGTCCAGCCTAATTAATTCGTATTCCGAATAGTTAAGGTTTTAGCTGCTGGCATAGTCTCAGACCTGAACCGAATGACCGTGCCTTGCCATGAATCTGCCCTCGTGACAAAACCCTTCGCAACAACAATGGGGAGGGCGTCATGGGCAAGCTGGTAGGTTTTTATCCGGGCTCGTTCGATCCGCTGACCAATGGCCATCTCGATGTGATCGAGCGCGCCTGCAAGCTGGTCGATACGCTGGTGGTTGCTGTCGGTGTCAGCGCGACCAAGAAAAACCCGCTGTTCGTCCACGAGGACCGCATCGCCATTCTCGAGCAGGTGCTGGCGCCGGTGGGCAAGCGCACCGACACCGAGTTCAAAATTGTGGATTTCTCCGGCCTGATGGTCAATGCGGCGCGCGAGCATGGCGCCAAGCTGATCATTCGCGGCCTTCGCGACACTACCGACTACAATTACGAAATGCAGATGGTGGGGATGAACGCCCAGATGGCGCCCGACCTGCAGACCGTTTTCCTGCCCTCAAGCCCCCCGGTTCGGCATATCTCGGCCACATTGGTGCGTCAGATCGCTGAAATGGGCGGCGATATTTCCGCCTTCGTCCCGCAAATCGTTCTCAAGGCTCTGAAAACCAAATGACCGCTGTTACCCGTCGCCTGTTCGGCGCTCTCGTCATCGGCGCCGTGGCGCTGTCTGCTGCACCCAGCTTTGCCCAGACCGGCACGCCCCACCTGATGCTGACGCTCGAAAGCGGCGTCGTGGATATCGAGCTGCTGCCGGCCCTGGCGCCCAAGCATGTCGAGCGCGTTATCGCGCTGACCGAAGCCGGTGAATATGATGGCGTGGTGTTTCACCGCGTGATCGACGGCTTCATGGCTCAGACCGGCGATGTGAGCTTTGGCGACTCCGATGGTGAAGGCTTCGACCTCGCCCGGGCCGGCACCGGCGGCTCGGACCTGCCTGACGTCGTAGCTGAGTTCAACGCCGAAAGCTTCCAGCGCGGCGTGCTCGGCGCCGCCCGTTCGCAGGACCCGAATTCGTTCAATAGCCAGTTCTTCATCACCACGGCCGACGCCAGCTTCCTCGACGGCCAGTACACCGTTTTCGGCAAGGTGATCACCGGCATGGACCTCGTCGATGGCCTCGAAAAGGGCGCCAAGGAAAACAACGGCTCGGTCGCAAACCCAGACAAGATCGTCACGGCCAAGATCGAATATAAGTAACGCAACGGGCCTGGTGCAGGGCTGGGCGACACCCGCCGCCTTGCACCGATCGCCCTTTGGCCTTACATGCGGGCCACAATTTACAACTGAGAGTTGCACAAATGGCTGAATACGCCGATCCGGAAAACACCCTCGTTATCGAAACCACCAAGGGTACCGTCGTCATTGCGATGCGTCCCGACCTGGCACCCGGCCATGTCGAGCACATCAAGAAGCTGGCCCGTGAAGGTGCCTATGATGGCGTGGTGTTCCACCGCGTTATCGACGGCTTCATGGCCCAGACGGGCGACGTGAAGTTCGGCAATTCCAACCTGCCTGAGTTCAACCCGTCGCGCGCCGGTACCGGCGGCTCACAATACCCCGACATCAAGGCCGAGTTCAGCGCCGAGCCCCACGTCCGCGGCACTGCTTCGATGGCCCGTTCGCAGAGCCCAAATTCCGCAAATTCGCAGTTCTTCATCTGCTTCGGCGACGCGCGTTTCCTCGACAAGCAGTACACTGCCTGGGGCAATGTGATCGAGGGCATGGATATTGTGGACCAGATCAAGCGCGGCGAACCCGTGATCAATCCGGACAAGATGGTTTCTGTTAAAGTCGCGGCCGATATCGCTGCCTGACACCGACTCATGACATGTTTCAACCCCCGGGCATGGCTCGGGGGTTTTTTTGTTGGCGAGGACTTCGATTGCGTATGGACACCATTCTCTGGGCGCTGATGGGCATCGTCGCCGGTGCCTGCATTGCTACTCAAGCGCCGATCAATGCGCAGCTTGGCCGCAATCTCGGCGTGCCGATCGCCGCGGCCGGCGTGTCCTTCGTAGCGGGTGCTGTGCTGCTGTGGACCATCGCCTTCATCTACAGCAACGCCACCAGCATACCGATCAACTTCGGTGCGCCCGCGCCATGGACCTTCGTGGCCGGCGGCGTGCTCGGCGCATTCTATGTGTTTTCCAATATCATCCTAACCCCGATGATCGGCACCGCCGCCGTGATGGCACTATCCGTCGCTGGACAACTGGTCGGCGGTATGGTGCTCGACAAGGTCGGCTTTATGGGCATGGCCGTGCGCGAAATCAGCATGGGCCGCATTGCCGGCGCCGTGTTGCTGATCACCGGCGCGCTAATGATCCGGGTGCTTTAGCTATCTTCGCTGGCCATCAGACCAGCCTCTTCGGCATCGAGTTTCGACTGAAGTTCGGCGAACAGCCCAAAGCGCTCGGCGACATCCGGGGCATAGCGCAGCAGATCTGGCCGCAGGCGGATTAGCGCCAAGTCCTTCGACTTTGCTTCAAGCATGACGTCGAAATCGAGCCCCACGGCGGTGCGCATGAAGCTGGTGAATTCGAACGGATTGACGAAATCGGCGTGGCCTGTCCACACCGGCGCTGCGTTGACCGTGATGGATTTTCCTGTCTTGCGGTCTTTGCGGATCAGCTGGCGCAGTTCGGTGCGCGGCGATGAAAAATGCACCTTGGGCCTGACGGTGTCAGGCCAAGTGCCGAGGATTTTCTTAAGCGTGTCACGCATGTCGGCGCGCTCGGGGTTGAGACACCAGAAGTGCTGGTGATCGAAAATCAGCCGCACACCGGTTTGCTCGGAGATCCAGATCACATCGGCAGCCGAGAATCGTAGATCGTCGTGTTCAAGCACAAGGCGACGACGAACCGGCTCAGGCAGGGTGGCCCAGGTCTCGACCCAGCGAGCACGGGCAGCCAGCTTGTCATCATAAACGCCGCCGACATGCACCACCAGAACCGCTTCCGGTCCCAGCTCCATGGCGTCAAGCATTTCAGCCTGCGACGCGAGATCCCAAATACTTTTGCGCACCAGTTCAGGGTCTGGACTATTGAGCACGATGAATTGGCTGGGGTGGAACGACAGGCGCAAATCCAGCGCCTTGGCCTTCGCTCCTACTGCCGCCAGTTCCGCTGCGCTATCTCGAACCATGGCGTGAAACGACGGCATGTCGGGATGTGTGGCATATGGGGCCAGATCGGAGGACATGCGGTACATGTTGATATTGTGGTGCACGAGATGGTCGAAGATGGCGTCGAGATAGCCAAGCGAGACCTTAAGATGTGGCTGGTTTGCCGCGCGCCGCGCATCATGGCTTTTGAGTTCGGGGTTTCCCATAATCTTGACTGGCACGCCAAGGCGCATCGGTATTTGTGACATTGGCCACCTCCGTAAAGGCAATGCAGCCTCCGGTGAGTTGTTCCCCATGTCTCGCTTTGGCGTTTCGCCTGACACAGACCCATGATAACGGACGATCCATGCTGGTATCCGACTTTGACTTCGACCTGCCCGAAAAGCTGATTGCGCTTCATCCAGTGGAGCCGCGCGATAGTGCGCGCCTGCTGGTGGTGGACCCCAAGGTCGGCCTTGCCGACCGGCACGTCCCCGACCTGCTCTGGCTGCTCAGGCCCGGCGACGTGCTGGTGGTGAATGACACCCGCGTGCTGCCGGCCGAACTGCGAGGTACCCGCCTGCGGAGCGAATATCGGGCCAATGTTTCGTTCAACCTGCACAAGCGCGTCGATGCCCACAGCTGGCGCGCTTTTGCCCGTCCGGCCAAGAAGCTGGCGCTGCAGGATAGGCTGGAACTGGGCAATGGGCAGAGCGACGCTCTGGTGGCCCATGTTTCGGAGCGTGGCGATGCCGGCGAAGTGACCCTGCAGTTCGAGCTGGGTGGCGCGCAGCTTGACGAAGCGATCAAGTCGCACGGCGCCATGCCGCTGCCGCCCTATATCGGCGCCAAGCGCGGCATTGAGGAGCGCGACCTGGTCGATTACCAGACCGTCTATGCCGCCGAGGATGGCGCTGTAGCAGCGCCGACAGCGGGGCTACACTTCACCGAGAAGCTGTTGCAGGACCTGACCGAGAAGGGCGTCACCATCGAGCGCGTCACCTTGCATGTGGGGGCAGGGACCTTCTTGCCGATGAAGGTCGACAACACCGAAGACCATGTCATGCACGCCGAATGGGGCGAGATCGACCAGGCTACCGTCGAGCGCATTCGGGCCAGACGGGCAGCTGGCGGCCGCGTCGTCGCGGTTGGTACGACCAGCTTGCGTCTGCTGGAGTCGGCCTCGCTGAGGACTGGCACGCTGGAGCCGTTCTCGGGCGATACCGATATATTCATCACTCCGGGGTTCAAGTTTGCCACGGTCGATGTGCTGATGACCAATTTCCACCTGCCCAAATCGACCCTCTTCATGCTTGTGTCGGCGTTTGCCGGGTTCGACCTCATGAAACAGGCCTACGCCCACGCCATCGCGGACGGATATCGGTTCTATTCCTACGGCGACTCCTCGCTTCTGCTGCGGGCCGACCGGGACGAGGACGACGAGGGCATTTAACTCCCCGTTGTCTGGCTGCGCTCAAACCGCTAGAACGCGCGCCATGAGCTCATCGACTAAACTTGTTACCTTCACCCTTTCCGCCACCGACGGCATGGCGCGGCGCGGCCGCATCGACACGCCGCGCGGCGATATCCAGACGCCCGCCTTCATGCCCGTTGGCACGGCGGGCACCGTCAAGGCCATGTATCCCGAGCAGGTGCGCGAGACCGGCGCCGATATCCTGCTCGGCAATACCTATCACCTGATGCTGCGCCCCGGCGCCGAGCGGGTGGCGAGCCAAGGCGGGCTGCACACCTTCATGGATTGGCAGCGCCCGATCCTGACCGACAGCGGCGGCTTCCAGGTGATGTCGCTGGCGCAACTGCGTAAGCTGACCGAGAATGGCGTGACGTTCCGTAGCCATATCGACGGCTCCAGCCATGAGCTGACGCCTGAGCGTTCGATCGAGATCCAGACGTTGCTCGACAGCGACATCATCATGCAGCTTGACGAGTGCCTGAAGCTGCCTGCTGAAAAGAAGGAAATCGAGCGCGCCATGCAGCTATCGCTGCGCTGGGCCGATCGCTCCAAGACCGCCTTCAACAACCAGCAGAACCGCGCCCTGTTCGGCATCGTGCAGGGCGGCGACGATCCCGAGCTGCGCGCCAAGTCGGCACAGGGACTGCAATCCATCGGCTTCGATGGCTATGCCGTCGGCGGTTTGGCCGTGGGTGAGCCACAGGACGTGATGTTCAAGGTGATCGAGGAGATCACTCCGGAACTCCCAACCGACCGTCCGCGCTACCTCATGGGGGTCGGCAAGCCCGATGATATCCTCGGCGCCATCGGGCGCGGCATCGACATGTTCGACTGTGTGCACCCGACCCGCGCCGGTCGTCACGGCCACGTCTACAGCCGCTTCGGTGTCATCAACCTGAAAAATGCCCGGCATAGGGATGATCATCGGCCCATCGATGAGCTGTCGCCAAATCCCAATTGCCGCCGCTGGAGCCGCGCCTATCTGCACCACCTCGTTAAGACAGAAGAGATTTTGGGCGCGATGATCCTTTCCCAGATCAACCTGGCCTATTATCAAGAGCTGGTGCAGGGCTGTCGCGTGGCGATCGAAGGCGGCCGCTTCGAGGATTTCGCAGCAGAGACGCGCGCGGCATGGGTCGCTGGCGATCTCGCCGTTATTTAGCGTTCAGAAAAGGTTCATCTACATGGCAAAATCAGGACGCAAGGCGAGTTTCACCAGCCTCGACAAGCACCGCAAGCGGCTCGAAGACCAGCCAATGCGCGTGCAGTTCGCCCTTGATCCAAACCGCTTCAAGCGCTATTCGGCCAGCGGCGCCGGCATCCTGCTCGATTATTCCAAGAACCGCATCGACGAAGACACCATGGCCGCGCTGTTCGACCTGGCCCGCGCCGCCGGTGTCGAAGAACGCCGCGACCTGATGTGCGAAGGCGAACATATCAACATCACCGAAGATCGCGCGGTGATGCATATGGCCTTGCGCTATCAGGGCGATCATCCGGTGCCTGTCGACGGCAAGGATGTTATGCCCGATATCCGCGCCGTGCTGGCAGCCGTCGAAACCTACACCAATGCTCTGCGTGCCGGCGAAATCCGCGGCCATGGCGGCGAGCAGTTCACCGACGTGGTCAATATCGGCATCGGCGGTTCGGACCTCGGCCCCGCCATGGTAACGCTGGCGCTGGAGCCCTATACCCGCGCCGACCTGCGCGCCCATTACGTCTCCAACGTCGATGGCGCCCACATCCACGACATCCTTAAGCGTCTCGACCCCAGGCGCACCCTGTTTATTGTCGCGTCGAAAACCTTCACCACCGACGAGACCATGACCAACGCCAATACGGCACGCGAGTGGATCGCCGACACGCTGGGCGAAGTCGCGGTGCCGAACCACTTCGCCGCCGTCTCGACCAATATCCCGGCCTGCGCCAAGTTCGGCATCCGCGAAGACCGTATTTTCGGCTTCTGGGACTGGGTCGGTGGTCGCTACTCGGTATGGTCTGCCATCGGCCTGCCGATCGCCATTGCCGTGGGTTACGACAATTTCGCCAAGTTCCTGGCTGGCGCAGACGCGATGGACCGTCACTTCCTGACGGCACCGCTGGAAGAAAACCTGCCGGTCATCATGGCGATGCTCGGCGTCTGGTATCGCAATGTGTGGGGTTTCTCGGCCCATGCCGTGCTGCCCTATGACCAGCGCCTGAGCCGCTTTGCCGCCTATCTGCAGCAGCAGGACATGGAGAGCAACGGCAAGTCGGTGACGCTGGCCGGCAAGCCGGTTGGCTGGTCGACGGGCCCGATCGTCTGGGGCGAACCCGGCACCAATGGTCAGCACGCCTTCTATCAGTTGATCCATCAGGGCACCGATGTTATCCCGGCCGATTTCCTGATCGCCGCCCGGCCGCACGAAAGCCTGCCGCCGCATCATGACAAGCTGGTGGCGAATGTGCTGGCCCAGTCGGAAGCACTGATGCTGGGCAAGACCGAAGAAGAGGTCATTGGCGAACTCAAGGCGCAAGGCCTCGACAAGGCGAAAATCAAGGAATTGACCCCGCACAAGGTGTTCCCCGGCAATCGTCCGTCCAACACGCTGTTTTACGAGCAGTTGACCCCGGAAACGCTGGGCTCGCTGGTGGCGCTGTATGAGCACAAGGTGTTTACTCAGGGCGTCATCTGGAACGTCAATTCCTATGACCAGTGGGGTGTCGAACTGGGCAAGCAGCTCGCCAAGGCCTTGCTGCCCAAGGTCGAAGGCAAGCAGAGCGGGGAGGGCCATGACAGCTCGACCCAAGGCCTGCTGGCCTATTACCTCGCCAAAAAGGGCTGATCGCTTGACTATCACCACCGAAGAACAGCTCGAAAAGCTCAAGGCCATCGGCCGCATCTGCGCCATCACCCGCGACGCCATGGCCTTGGCCATGCGTCCGGGCATGACGACGCTCGAGCTCGACGAGATCGGTGCCAAGCTGTTGGCCGAGCATGGCGCGCTGTCGGCGCCGATGGTGACCTATGATTTCCCCGGCACCACCTGCATTTCGGTTAACGAAGAAATCGCCCACGGCATTCCCGGATCTCGCGTGTTGCACGAGGGTGATCTGGTAAATATCGACGTCTCCGCAGTAAAAGACGGCGTCTTCGCCGATTGCGGCGCGTCGTTCGTGCTGGGTGAAGGTGACAAGCGCGTCGTTGCCCTCTGCCGCGACGGCAAGAAGGCGATGTGGGCCGGCATCAATGCGGTCAAGTCCGGTGCGCCTTTGGCCGATATCGGCGAGGCCATCGGCAAGTTTGCCAAAAAGGGCGGTTACACCTTGATCCGCAATCTTGCGAGCCACGGCGTCGGCGATAGCCTGCACGACGAACCGGGCGAAATCGCTACCTGGCCGGACAGATCCGAGCGTCGCCGCATGACCAACGGGCTGGTGTTCACCATCGAGCCCTTCCTGTCGCTTGGCGGCAAGATGTCCGAACACAAGTCCGATGATGATGACTGGACGCTGGTGTCGCGTCCGTCGGCGCCCTGCGTGCAGTATGAGCACACCGTGGTGTCGACGCCGCGTGGCGCCGTGGTTGTGACGCTGTCGGCTTAGCTTAGAGCCAGACTAGCAGCATCGGCCCGATGAAGATCATGGCGATGCCGGCGACGTAGCGCAGGTTGCCTAGCGTGCGCAGGTTTTGCACGCTGAGGATGGTGGACAGCACCAGAAAACCCAGCAGCACCAGGAATGTCGGCGTTAGCGGGCCGAGCGAGAAGGCTGTTTTTTCGGTGAGCTGCAGGTAGACCATATGGCCGCCGATGAAGCCGAGCAGGGCGGTTATCACTACCGCAACGGCTTTCGAGGTGATCAGTAGCGCCATGTCCACCGTGCGGCTGCTGAACAGCAGTGCGAGGCCGGCCGTCGTCACATGCACCGCAGCCAGCGTTGTGAAGATGCTGCTGTTGGCCAGCAGGGGCACCATTTCAGGCGGCGCGCTGAGCGGCAGAGCACCCACCATTGGCAGGTCGGCGCCGTAGGTCGCGAGTATCAGGATGACGTAGAGCATCACCAGCGTACCGGCGGCAAAAATCAGCGCCGTGGTCGCCAGCACTTTCAGCAGATCGGTGAAATCCTGGGACACGTCAGGGCCTGGTCATGAGGAGAAGAAGGGCATCCGAATAGGATGCTGCGTCGAGCAAACGCCGGTGGACTCGGTATGTTTGCTCATTGAGTAGCTAGCTTGGCCATGATGAACGCGTCAAGCAGGCCATTGACTGGCTGGCCCCAGCTACTCACTCCGCAAGTCCAAATGAACGGACTCTGAACGAATATTCATCTGAAGGGTTGTTGGAGAAACCACGAAGGAGTTTGCGATGACCACGCCAAACGATCCATCAAACCGATCGCCAAAGGGCGACCACAATCGCCGGCTGGCGCTGGGCATTGTTCCTGACGTTTTCGCGCTAGAGGCTGGCGTGACGACGGAATCTTTGCGCCAATATGAAGCGACAAGCCCGGACCACGACTTCGACGTTTACGTCGCTGACCTTG
>JAQGKG010000393.1 GCA_028290245.1 Devosia sp.
CACCATCCGCGCGCTCGAGACGCTTGCCGCCACCTCGGCCATCCTCTGCGAAGACACCCGCATGTCGGCCCGCCTGCTCGATCACTACGGCATCAAAGGCCGCCGCATCGCGCTGCACGAACACAATGAGCGCGCCAAGGCCGATGACATCGTCAACCGCGTCGCCGCCGGAGCCGCCATCGCGCTGATTTCCGATGCCGGCACGCCGCTACTGTCCGACCCCGGCTTCCCGCTGATCCGCGCCCTCGCCGAAGCCAATCAGCCGGTGTTCGCCATCCCCGGCGCCTCAGCGCTTTTGTCCGCATTGGTCGTCGCCGGCCTGCCCACCGACGCCTTCGCTTTCCACGGTTTCCTGCCGCCCAAGGCCGGCGCCCGCGGCAATGCGCTCAAGGCGCTCACCGATTCACGTGAAACGCTGGTGTTCTACGAAAGCCCGCGCCGGCTCGACGACACCCTCGCCGCTATGGCCGAACTCTGGCCCGAGCGGCAGGCAGCCGTGGCATTGGAACTAACCAAACGCTTCGAGCGCGTGCATCGCGGCACGCTGGTCGAACTGGCCGCCGAATTCGCCGATACCGAGACCAAAGGCGAAGCGGTCATCGTCGTTGCTGGCGCTGCCGAACCCACCGCGCCGGATGCCGCCGACTGGCAAGCCTCGCTCATTGCCGCGATGGCCGACCAGCCCCTGCGCGCCGCCGTCGATGCCGTGACCGAGCAATATGGCCTCAAGCGCAAGGAGGTCTATGATGCCGCCCTCGCCCACAAAGCCGAAAAGTAAGGCCCGCATCGAGGCCTATCTCGGCGGCCACCGCGGCGAAACCCTCGCCGCCTGGTACCTGCGCTTCAAGCTTTATCGCATCATCGCCCGTCGCTACAAAACCCCGCTCGGCGAGATCGATCTCATCGCATCCCGCTTTGGCACCATTGCCTTCGTCGAGGTCAAGGCCCGCCGCAGCGCTGCCAGCCTCAGCGAGACGCTGGAGGGCGTAAACCGCTCGCGCATCAGCCGCGCTGCGGAGTACTGGATGGCCAAGCACCCCCGCCGGACCGAAACACAATTCCGCTTCGACGTGATTTTCCTTGCGCGAGGCCGATGGCCGCGCCACATCTCCAACGCCTTCGATGCAAGCTGAGAACCAATATGAAGCTCAAAGTCGCGGTCCAGATGGACCATGTCGCCACCATCAATCCAACGGGCGACTCCACCTTCGCCATGATGCTGGAGGCGCAGGCGCGCGGCCATGAGCTGCTGCACTACACCGCCGATACGCTGGCTTTACGCGATAACGTGTTGACCGCTTTGGCCGCGCCGATCACCGTCGAGGACAAGCCCAAGGGGGAGCATTTCACGCTGGGCGAAGAACGCCGCGTCGATCTGTCGACCCAGGACGTGGTGCTGATGCGTCAGGATCCGCCCTTCGACATGAACTACATCACCATCAGCCACCTGCTGGAACGCATTCACCCCAAAACGCTGGTGGTCAATCCGCCCGCCGCCGTGCGCAACGCGCCGGAAAAAATCCTGGTCACCGAATTCCCCGAGCTGATGCCGCCGACGCTGGTGACGCGTGACCGCGCCATGATCCACGCCTTCCGTCGCGAGCACGGCAATATCATCGTGAAGCCTCTTTATGGTAACGGCGGCGCCGGTGTCTTTTTCATCCAGGAAGGCGACCACAATCTCGCCAGCCTGCTCGAGCTGTTCGAGCAGAACTACCGCGAACCCTTCATGATCCAAAAGTACCTGCCGGATGTGAGGAAGGGCGACAAGCGCATCATCATCATTGATGGCGAGCCGGTGGCCGGCCTCAATCGTATTCCGGCCGAGGGCGAAGCGCGTTCCAACATGCATGTCGGCGGCCGCCCCGAATTCATCGAGTTGACGCCACGCGATCTCGAAATCTGCGCCACCATCGCGCCAGCCCTTAAAGAGCGCGACATGATCTTCGTCGGCATCGACGTGATCGGCGACTACCTCACCGAGATCAACGTCACCTCCCCCACGGGCATTCGTGAAATCAAGCGCTTCGGCGGGCCAGATATCGCCGTCATGATCTGGGACGCCATCGAAAAGCGCCGCGCCTGATGTGGGCTCTGCTGGCGGCGATCTTGGGCGGCATCGGCTGGTTCCTGTTTCGCCGCTGGCGTGCGACCTTGCCGATCGACCAGCGGCTCACCTTGCCCTATTGGCGCAATTCGCTGTTCGTCACCGGCTTCTACCTGCTGTTCATCCTGCTCGGCGCCGGCGTCACCCGCGTCATGGTCGGCTTCGGCCGCGGCGGCTGGACCAATCTCTGGATGGTCGCCTTCTTCCTAGTCTGGGTCGCCTACGGCGCCATCTGGCTAGCCCGCTTCCTCCCCACCACCAAACCCCAGCCCGCCTGGCTAACCCAGTCCCGCGGCTGGCTCGACGCGGTGGCACTGCTGGCACTCGCCGCCCTCGCCACCGGCGCGCGGATATTGTGAGGGGGCGAGTTGGACAAGCCCATCGTCTACACGGAGCACGCATTGGTCGCGATGGCTGAGCGGGGTCTGGATTCACAGTGGGTCGAGCGGACGGTGCGTAACCCACAGTGGACTGAACTGGACCCAAACGATCCTGTAGTCGTTCGACGGTTCAGGGCCGTTCCGGAACGCGGCAATCGCTATTTGCGTGTTGCATGCGTGGAAACTGTCGAAAATATCCGTATAGTGTCGGCGTTTCTGGATCGCCGTGCGAGGCCGAGATGACACCTAAAGTGACTTACGACGCCAAGGCCAATGCCGCCTACATCCGCTTCTCGCCCGAACAGGTGCAAGAAAGCGAAGAGGTTTCTGCCGGCATCGTGCTGGACTACGACGCAGAAGGCCGCATCGTCGGCATGGAAGTGCTGGACGCGCGAGCCCATCTGTCACCAGAGTTGCTCGACGTCGCCGCCTAGCCGCCAAGGGGTGG
>JAQGKG010000065.1 GCA_028290245.1 Devosia sp.
TCGACCAAACTGGGCACCATGACCGGGGTGCACGCTGCCCCGGTCGGCATCGGCTCCACTATCGGCCGCGCCTATACGACATGGCCGATCCTGTGGCCGCTCTCCTCGCTGACCATCTTGTTCATCGCCTGGGAGTTGGCTGGACTGGTGCCCATAAGCATCGCCTTTCCGACGTTCTCGGCCACACTCGCGGCGTTCGTTGAAATGGTGCTCGATGGCTCCATGGTCTACGCCTACTTCCTTACTTTGCAGCCTCTAATACTGGGGGTGGTAATTTCCGGTATCCTGGGTGTGGTAATAGGCATTGCCATGGGACTATCCTCGAAAACCGAATGGTTCATGGCCCCTGTGTTCATCGTGTTGCAGGCAGCGCCAATGGCGGCGCTGGTGCCGCTGGTCACCTTTGTCTATGGCATCGGGCTCACCGCTAAGACGCTCGCCGTGATCATGCTGGCGCTGCCGGTCATCGTGCTCAACTCCTATAAGGCAGTGCGCCACGTCAATCCGTCGCTGGTGGCCATGTGCCGCTCGTTTCAGGGCACGCGCCTCCAGCAAATCACCAAGATCATCATTCCCGATGCTTCGGCGGTGATTTTTGCCGGGCTGCGGCTGGGCATTGCCGCCGGGTTCATCGGCGTGATGCTGGCGGAGTTGCTGATCACCCCGACAGGCGTGGGCGATCTCATCACCTATCATCGCTCGGTGGCCAACTACGCGCACATGTATGCCGCAGTCGCCTCCATCATCGTTGTTTCCACAGTGACGCTCGCCGGTCTTCAGCGCTTTGAAATCGCGTTCTTGCGTCCAGAAAAAGGAAAGAAGTGACATGGCGTATACCGCTCATTCACCCGACACTTCCAATGCATCCCTCGCCCTCGCCCCCGTCCCGCCCGTTGCCGATGGCGTGGTCAAGGTGCGCGGCGTTTCCAAGACTTATGGCGACGTCGAAGCGCTGCGCGATATCGATCTTGAGTTCGAACGCGGCCAACTGACGACCTTGCTCGGCCCATCGGGTTGCGGCAAGACCACGCTGCTCAAGATCATCGCCGGACTGGTGCCTGCCACCTCGGGCGAGATCCTCGTCAATGGCCGCGCCGTTACCGGACCCGGACCTGAGCGTGCCTTCGTGTTCCAGGATTTCGCCTTGATGCCGTGGGCGACCGTCATGCGCAACGTGGCCTTCGGGCTCGAATTGCGCGGCATCAATGCCGCCGAGCGCAAGCGCATAGCCTCACGCTATATCGAAGAAGTGGGTCTGGTCGGGTTCGAGGACAAATATCCCCACGAATTGTCGGGCGGTATGCGCCAGCGCGTCGGCATTGCCCGTGCGTTTGCCGTCAATGCCGATGTGCTGCTGCTCGACGAGCCGTTTTCTGCGGTCGATGAACAGAACCGGCGCAAGTTCCAGGAGGATTTGCTGCGACTGGTGAATCTGGAAAAGAAGAGCTTCATCTTCGTCACCCACTCGATCGAGGAGGCGGTCTATGTGTCGGATCGCATCGTGTTGCTGTCGCCGCGTCCGGGCCGCATCTCCCAGATCATCGATCCCCACATCGATCGCAGTGCAACGCCCGACGACATTCGCCGTGACCCAGGTTATCTCGACACCGTCGAGGAAATCTGGAATGGGCTGCGTCATTATGCGGAATGAGGTGATATCATGAGCCTCTTTGGTAGGCGCATCCCCATGATGGCCTCGCTGATCGTCTGGGCCCTCCTGTGGGAAATCGTGGGTCAGCTAGACCTGATCTTTCTCATTCCACCCATGAGCGCAATTTTGCAAACCGGCGTTCAACTTGTGCAAAGCATATCCTGGCAAAACGCCTCCATCATCACCATACGCAGCTTCTGCATCGGCATGGCACTGGCCATTGGGATTGGCGTTCCGCTCGGAATTTTGATGGGCCGCTTCAAGGCTATCGACAATCTGATGGCCATATGGGTCAACATGTTCGTCAGCGCGCCGCTGTCTGCCCTGGTGCCGATCTTGATGATCCTGTTCGGACTAGGCGAGACCACTATTGTGGTCACCGTGTTCCTCTTTGCAGTGTGGATTATCGTGCTCGATGCCCGCGCCGGAGTGATGCAGGTGCCGCCATCGCTGCTCGAAATGGGCCGCAGCTACGGCGCTTCAGGGTGGAAACTGTTCACCCAGATCATCTTGCTGTCGGCACTGCCGGAAATCCTTGCCGGTATCCGCATCGGTCTCATTCGCGGCGTCAAGGGCGTCGTGATTGGTCAGATTCTCGTGTCTATCGTGGGGTACGGGGAATTGTTCGAGCTGTTCTCGCGCAGCTTTGAAATGGAAAGTTTCTGGGCGCTGACCCTCATTCTCTTCGCGGCAGCCCTGCTGTTGTCCGCGCTGGTGGAAATCTTCGAAAAACGCATCGAATACTATGCTGGAGCAAGATAAATGAACGTGCATGCCTCTGCCACAAACTACGTCTTTAGCCCGTTGCCGATCCCGACCCTGCCGATAGTGGGCACCAGTGATCTTTTCCCGGTGCACCGTATTTACTGCGTCGGCCGCAACTTCGCCGAACATGCAATCGAAATGGGCCACGATCCCGACCGCGAACCACCGTTTTTCTTCCAGAAAAACCCCGATACCCTCGTGCTATCGGGAGAGGAATTTCCCTATCCTGCGCAATCGAGCGATGTACACCACGAAATCGAGTTGGTCGTTGCGCTGAGCAAGGGCGGCATCGACATAGCGGTCAAGGATGCACTAGACCATGTCTATGGCTATGCAGTGGGTCTGGACATGACGCGCCGTGACCTGCAGGGAGTTGCTAAGAAGCTGGGTCGTCCATGGGAAACCGGCAAGGCTTTCGAGGCATCTGCGCCATGTTCGGCTATCGTGCCGGTTTCCAAAATCGGTCACCCATCAGCGGGTGCGCTGTGGGTCAAGGTCAATGGAGAAATCCGCCAGACCGGCGATCTCAACCAGATGATCTGGAAGGTCGCGGAAATGATTTCCTACCTTTCGGGGCTGTTCACGCTGCAGCCGGGCGACCTGATCTATGCCGGCACGCCCGCCGGCGTAGGCGCGGTGGTTAGGGGCGATCTCATCAATGGCGAAATCGAGGGTGTTGGCGAAATTTCCACTCTCGTGGTCTGAGAGGATTTTCTTCGGGCGCGCTGGAAGATCCAGCGCGCCCGTCATCCGTTTGTACTGGCCTGACAACAATTCTTTTCCCACTGCGCTTTAACGCCCAGTTCCTCCATATTGCCCGCTGGCAAGCGCCCGAAAGTTCTTCATGTATAGCCTCAATTTCATTTTCCCCTTCGCCCTGGGGCTGGCAGCCGTGGGTTGCGTTTCAGGCTTCATGGCTGGGCTACTAGGGGTTGGCGGCGGCATTGTCGTCGTGCCGGTGCTGTATCATGTGCTCGCAGCGTTCGGCGTGGATGCCGAGCTTCGCGCCTTCATCGCCGTGGGCACATCGCTCGCCACCATCATTCCGACCTCCATCCAGTCGATCAAAGCTCACAAGGCACGGGGCGCAGTCGATTTTGACTTACTGAAATGGTGGGGCCCGTTTGTTGGCGTGGGCGTTATCATCGGCATCCTGCTCGCCGCGATCTTTAGCGGTGCTGTGCTCACTGCCATCTTTGGTGTCGTGGCCGCGATCGTGGCGCTCCACATGTTACTTACACCGGAGGGCGTCTATCTGCGCGATGGTGTTCCCGCCAAGCCGCTCCAGGCAGTAATGGCGACCGCGATCGGCACGATATCAACGCTGATGGGGATTGGCGGCGGCACATTGACCGTGCCCACGCTGAGCCTCTGTAACTATCCGGTACGGCGCGCAGTCGGCACGGCCTCCGTGATTGGGTTGATCATTGCCTTGCCTGGCACCATTGGCTTTGTGATCAATGGCTGGTCTGCCGAAGGACTTCCACCCTTCTCGCTGGGATACGTGAACCTAGCTGGGTTTGTAGCAATTGCGCTGACTAGCATGTTCTTTGCGCCGCTTGGGGCCAAGGCGGCCCATGCGATGAACCCGAAATGGTTGAAACGCCTGTTCGGCGTATTTCTCGCCGTCACTTCGGCGAAAATGCTAATGGATTTCTTCACACTTTAGACGACCCAAGAGCGGCCCTGCAACTACAGGGCCGCGCTTAGTGGTCTATGCTTGCTCAATAATCCGCGCGAAAGTGGCTGAGGGCCGCATGACTGCATCGGTCTTGGTTTGATCGGTGTGGTAGTAGCCACCGAGATCGACGGATGTTCCCTGTCCCGCCGCCAGCTCGGCCACGATAGTCTCTTCATTCTCGGCGAGTGCGTCCGCTAGCGGCGCAAAGTGCTTGGCGAGATCGAGATCTTCCGTCTGAGCAGCCATCGCCTGAGCCCAGTAAAAGGCAAAGTAGAAGTGACTGTCTCGTGTATCGGTCTGGCCAACTTTTGATCTGGGCGATTTGTTACGGTCGAGAATCCCCTGCGTAGCAACGTCAATGCCGATACCCAAGACTTTTGCCTTGTAGTTCCCCTTTAGTTCATTGAGGAATTTTAGGCTCTCTCCTAGCGCGCAGAACTCGCCCAGGGAATCCCAACGCAGGTGGTTTTCCTCGTTCAGCTGCTGAACATGCTTGGGGGCAGAGCCTCCCGCACCGGTTTCGAACATAGCGCCGCCGTTCATCAATTTAACGATCGAGAGCATCTTGGCCGAGGTTCCCAATTCGAGAATTGGAAACAGATCCGTCAGATAGTCGCGCAGCACGTTGCCAGAAACCGAAATGGTGTTCTCGCCCCGGCGGATCGTTTCAAAAGATAGTCGGGTGGCTTCACCAGGGGCCAGTATCTGAAACTTGTCTGCTACGCCTGCTGCAGCCAGCATCGGCTTGACGTAAGCAATCATCTCCGCATCGTGAGGCCGGTTCTCGTCCAGCCAAAAGATAGCCCCGCAGCCTTCCGCCTTCTGACGCGCGATTCCGAGTTTAACCCAATCCTCGATAGCAGCCCGCCGGGTCGATGCAGCGCGCCAGATATCGCCTGCCTCCACATCGTGCTGGTGCAGCACATCACCATTAGCTGCAATCAGCCGGACGGCGCCGTCCATGGGGATCTTGAACGTTGTCGGATGAGAGCCGTACTCCTCGGCTTTTTGAGCCATCAAGCCTACGTTGTGAACAGACCCTGCTGTGGCTGGATCAAGTGCGCCGGTCTGCTTGAAATAGCTGACGGCCTCTTGATAAACGGCTGCATAGGAACTGTCGGGGATAACGCAATTGGTGTCGGCAGCTTGCCCGTCTGGGCCCCAGCCTTTGCCGCCTGCGCGGATCAATGCCGGCAGGGATGCGTCGATAATCACGTCCGAGGGGACGTGCAGATTGGTTACGCCCTTTTCCGAATTAACCATATACATCGCTGGCCGATCTGCCATCAAGTCTTTGATGTCCGCCTCGATGTCTGCTCGCTCTGACATCAGGGCCACTCTGTCCATAAGAGCGCCGAGACCGGAGCTTGGGTCTACACCAGCCGCCCGGAGAGCTGGCCCATGCTTTTCGAATACAGGCTTGAGGAATTCTTCCACTGCATGGCCGAAGATGATTGGATCAGAGACCTTCATCATCGTCGCCTTCAAGTGTAGCGAAAACAGGACATTATTTCGCTTGGAACCATCGATTTGTTCCGCCAGGAATGCGCTGAGTGCCTTGGCTGACATGAAAGTCGCATCCACCACCGTACCGGAGGGGTAATCGAGCCCATCTTTAAGGACAGCAATCGAGCCGTCGCGGCCCACCAATTCAATCCTGGCAGAACCTGCCTGGTCGGCCTTGAGGGTAACCGACTTCTCGTTGGCAC
>JAQGKG010000045.1 GCA_028290245.1 Devosia sp.
AGACGCCCTTGATGTCGGGGAAGCGGGTCAGGAAGTCCTGCATCACCTTGAAGCCGTCATCGCGGTTCCAGTTGGCGAATTCGTCGTCGAGAACGGTAAAGTTGCCGCCTTCGATGCCGCCCATGAAACCATCAAAACGCTGCTGGTCGATCGGGATCGGCAAGCCGCGCAGGATGACGATGTTGCCGCCTTCAGGAAGAGCTTCCTTGAAATAGGCGGCAGCGTTGGCGCCGAGGCCGGGATTGTCACCGGCGACGTAGAGATCTTCAACACCGGTGATCGACAGCTGGCGATCGACCACGGTGACGAACTTGCCGGCATCCTTGACCTGCTTGATTGCCGAAGTCATCGCATCGGGATCGCCCGGCAGGATGACGAGGGCATCGATATTGCGGGTCGAGACCATGTCTTCGATATCGGCGATCTGCTTGGGCGCATCGGGAGCCGAAGCAAAGACGAACTCGACGTTGGGATAGGTGGTCTTGAGGCGATCGATGGCGGCCTGGGCGAAGTAGTTGACGCCGCCAGTCCAGCCATGGTCGGCCGCCGGCACGGAAACGCCGATGGTGACCTTGTCCTGCGCCACGGCGACGCCGCCCAGGCTGCCGGCCACAATGGCCGTCGCCAAAAGGGATTTTACCAGTTTCATTTTAGTCCTCCCGTAAGTGCCCTTTTCGGGCGATGTAAACTCGTCTTCCCCGGTGCCGCACGGTGCTTGATGACCTTGGGTGCGGCGCCGGAAATTGTGGTCGCTAGGTGCGCTTGCTGCGTTGCAGCAGCACGGCGAGAATGATGATGACGCCCTGGAACGCCCCGTTGAGATAGGGGCTAATCAGGCTTTGCAGGTTGAGAATATTGCCGATGAGGCCGAGGATGACCACGCCCACCACGGTGCCCCAGATACGGCCATAACCGCCCTTGAGGGTGGTGCCGCCGATGATGACGCCGGCGATGGCTTCGAGTTCCCACAGCACGCCGGTGGTGCTGGAGGCCGAGCCGAGGCGCGGCACATAGAGTAGCACGGCGACGCCGACGAGAACGCCCTGCAAGATGTAGGTCAGCATGCGGACGTTATCGACATTGATCGAGGAATAGCGAGCCACCTGCTCGTTGGAGCCGATGGCGGCGCAGTGGCGGCCAAACGCTGTCCGGCGCATAAGAATTTCGCCGCCAATTGCCACCAGTGCGAAGACGATGATGGGGTAAGGCACGCCGAGCAGGCCGTCATAATAGACCGGACGGTAAACGTCGGCGACGTCGAAGTTCAGCGACAGCGTGCCGCCGTTGGCGAGGAAGGTCACCAGCGAGCGGAAAATGCCCATGGTGCCCAGCGTAACGATGAAGGCCTCGATGCGGCCGCGCGTAATCATCAGGCCGTTGAAAGTGCCCGCGACGCCGCCGAGCAGGATGCCGGCCAGCATGCCGGCCAGCACGACGCCCCAACCGATGCCCATGGTTGGGATCAGCCAGTTCATCACCATGATCATCAGGCCGGCAATCACCGCCGCCATCGAGCCGACAGAGAGATCGATGCCGCCAGCGGTGATGACGAAGGTGGCGCCGATGGCGATGATGCCAATGAAGGAGGAGCGCGCCAGCACGTTGGTCAGGTTGCTGTAGCTCATGAAATTTTCGTTGAGCGAGATGCCGAGCAGCACCAGCAGCAGCAGCGCTAGCAGCGGACCGACGGTCTTAAGCTCGGGGCGGAAGCCGCGCTTGGGTTTCTCGGAAATATCAGACGCTGCGCTCATCGTGTCCACTCTGCTTGATGCCGGCGGCGTACCGCATAATTTCTGCTTCGGTGATTTCGGCGCCTTCAAGCAGCCCGGCAAGGCGGCCCTCGCGCATCACCACGACGCGATGGGCGAGGCCGATCACTTCTTGCATCTCCGAGGAGATGACGATGATCGATTTCCCCTCGGCGGCGAGGGCGGCGATGATGTGATAGATCTGCTGCTTGGTCCCGACATCGATGCCGCGGGTCGGCTCATCCATGATGATGATGTCCGGCTCGCTTTCCATGGTCTTGCCAAGCATCAGCTTTTGCTGATTGCCGCCCGACAGGCGGCCGACAGCCACCGTGGCATCGCGCGCCCGAATATCGAAACGGCGCACTGCCCGCTCCAGCGCGCGGCTTTCGCTGGCGGTATCTAGGAAGCCGGCTTTGAGGTGGCGCTTGAGGGTGAGCAGGGTCAAATTTGGCCGCAGACCCATGTTGAGCAGCAGGCCCTTGCCCTTGCGATCCTTGGTCATGTAGGCGAGGCCCGCATCGACCGATTGTGCAACACGGGTGAAATTGACCGGTTTGCCGTCGAGCGTGATTTCGCCGCTATCGCGATGACTGAGGCCGACAATGGCTTCGGCTACTGCGGTGCGGCCCGAGCCAATGAGGCCGGCAAAGCCGAGGATTTCGCCCTTGCGCAGGTCAAAGGAAATGTCCTTGACGCCGGTCGCGACAAGGTTGCGCACGCCGAGCACCACAGGCGCATCGACATCGGGTTCATGCTTGGGCGGATAGAGGTTGGAGAGTTCGCGGCCGACCATCATCTGGGCTATGGAATCGGGCGTAAGGGCTTCGGTGCCGACGGTGGCGATCCACTGGCCGTCGCGCAACACGGTGACGCGGTCGGCCAGCTCCATGATTTCGTCGAGCTTGTGGGAGATGAAGATCACCGCCACGCCGCGTGCGGTCAGGCGGCGGATCTGTTCGAACAGGGTATCCGTCTCGCCGACCGACAGCACGGCAGTAGGCTCATCCATGATCAGAACGCGGGCATCGCGGCTGATGGCCTTGGCGATTTCTACCATCTGCTTGTCGGCTACGGACAGCGTATTAATGCGCGCGTCGGGATCGACCCGGACGTGCAGCGTTTCCATGACGGCGCGAGCGCGCTTGCGCATTTCGCCGACGTCGAGGAAGCCGAACTTCTTGAGTTCGCGTCCGAGGAAGATCGATTCCGCTACCGTGAGGTGTTCCGCGAGGTTCTGTTCCTGGTGAATGAGCACGATGCCCATCGATTCCGCCGCGCCATTGGGCGGCAGGACCACGGTCTGGCCATCAAAACCGATCGAACCGGAGGTCGGCTGCTCGATGCCGGAGAGAATTTTGATCAGCGTTGATTTGCCGGCACCGTTTTCGCCGATAATGGCGTGAACTTCGCCTGGCCTGATGTCGAAATCGATGCTGAACAGCACCGGAATTTCGCCAAACGACTTGGAAATCCTGTTCGCTGACAGGATGGCTGGCGCGGAGGTGCCTTCGGCAATAATCAACGTGAAACCCCTCCCTCGAATGCGGTCCGCTTGGCGCGGGCTCTTCATCCATGACCACCGATGTAAAGGTTTTCATGAATGATGTAAAGGTTTACACAAACTGGAAACCGTATAGCCTTGTGCAAATGTTGTGGCGCAACCCGCGCCTTCTGCTACAGGCAGCAAAAGCGGGACCGCCGCGGGGCGGAGCGTCAATTGCAACAGCACAAGCTGGCCACGATCGAGGACGTTGCGGCGATCGCCGGCGTATCCATCGCCACGGTCAGCCGCGCTATAAACGAGCCGCGCAAAGTGGCGGACGAGACCCGCCGCCGCGTCAGCGAAGCGGTCGCCCAAACCGGCTACACCACCAATGCCATGGCGCGCTCGCTGCGCATGCGCCGATCCAACATGATCCTTATTCTGGCGCCCGATGTGGGCGACCCGAACTTCTCCAATATCCTGGTTGGTCTTGAGACCGAGGCAAGCAAGCGCGGCTATGGCGTTCTCATTGGCAACACCCAGAACGACGCGACGCGCGAGACGGATTACCTACGCTTCATCAGCTCCAACCAGGCAGACGGGCTAATCCTGTTTACCGGCCACCTGCCCTATGGCTTTGGCAATGAGGCCGGCGAGGCGCGGCTGCCGCCTATGGTTGCGGTAAATGAGCCGGTCAGTAATAGCGACGTGCCCTTCGTGGGTGTCGACAATTTCGAGGGTTCGCGCGTTGCGACCGAGCACCTGATTTCGCAAGGGCACCGCCGCATTGCCTTTATCGGGCACTCGACCAGCAAGGCTGTCAACATGCTGCGCGAGCGTGGCTATCGGGCGGCACTGGAGGGCCAAGGCATTCCAGTCGATCCGCGGCTGATTCTCGATGGCGACGGCACCACGGAATCGGGTCGCGCGGCCGCCGAGCATATGTTCGTGCGCGATGTGCTGCCCACAGCGTTTCTCTGCGTCAACGACGCGACAGCGCTTGGCGTCATCATCTCGCTCAACGCCCGCCGCTATGACCTGCCGCGCGAATTCTCGGTAATGGGGTTCGATGATATTTCGTTCGCCAGCTTTGTGACGCCGTCGCTGACCACGATGAAGCAGCCGCGCCTCAAGATCGGCGAAGAGGCGATGGACCTTTTGTTGGCACTGCTCGAAGGCAAGCCGCCGCGGCAAAAAGAAGTGTTGTTGCGGGCGGAGTTGATCGTGAGGAATTCGGTCGGACGCGCTGCGAGAGAGTGAGTGACGGCTAGCCGCCGTTTTTGGCTAGCCATGCCTGCATCCAGGCAATTTCTTTTTCCTGCGCGGCAATGACGGCTTCGGCCAGTGCCTTCACTTCCGGGTCAGTGCCGTGCTCGAGTTCGATGCGGGCCATATCGACCGCGCCCTGATGGTGCGGGATCATGCTGCGGATGAAGTCCACGTCGGTATTTCCGGTGAGTTCGACCGACATGTCCTGATGCATTTTGGTGTTTGCGGCCGTGAAGGCCTCGGTGGCTGCATTGCCGATCGAGGCTGGCATGGCGTGACCTGAATGGTCCTGCGCCAATGCGGGCATAGCCAGGCTAATGGAAAGGGATGCGGCAAGTAGCAGCGTCTTCATGAGGCACCTCAGGTTGAAGTTTGACCCAAACTGCAGGATTGCCGCGTGGGAAGGTCAAGCGGATTGACGCTTTGGGACGAGCTTGTTACTTAATTCTATGCTTAACCAAACTCCCAATCTCGACCTGATGTTCCAGGCACTCGCCGACCCTACCCGCCGCGCGATAATCGATCGCTTGAGCTATAGCCCGGCATCGGTGAGCGAACTGGCGAAGCCATTTGCCATGTCGCTGCCGGCCGTTGTGCAGCATCTGGCGGTGCTGGAGAGTTCGGGGCTGGTGACGTCGCAAAAGCTTGGGCGGGTGCGTACCTGCCAGATTCAGCCCGAGGCGCTGAGCCTTGCCGAGCAGTGGATCAACGACAGGCGCACCATGTGGGTCAAACGGCTGGACCGGCTGGGCGATTTTCTGGCCGAAACGGCGGATGATGAACGGCCATGAAGACCATACTCATTGTTGGTATCGGCGCCGGTAATCCGGAACACCTGACGGTTCAGGCGATCAATGCGCTCAACCGGGCCGACGTGCTGTTCGTGCCGGACAAGGGCGCGGGCAAGGCTGATCTGGCAGACCTGCGGCGCGAGATCATCGCGCGATATGTCACCAACCCGGCGAGCCAGACGGTGGGCTATGGCGTCCCCAAACGCGATGCGGCCAATCCCGATTATGGTGCTGGGGTGCATGATTGGCATGCGGCGCTGGCGGGGATTTTCAACGGGTTGCTGGAGGAAGTGCCGGACCATGGCGCGGCGGCATTCCTCGTCTGGGGCGACCCGAGCCTTTATGACTCCACCATCCGGATCGTCGAAAAACTGCGGGATAGGTATGCCGTCGAGATCATCCCTGGCATTACCTCGATCCAGGCGCTGACGGCGGCGCATGGTATTGCGCTCAATCGAATTGGCGAGCCGGTGCATATCACCACCGGGCGCCGACTGGGCGCTGTGACAGATGACACGGTGGTGATGCTGGACGGGCAGACGGCGTTTATGGAGGCCGATCCCGAACTGGATATTTTTTGGGGCGCATATTTGGGCACGCCGGACGAGATCACCATTGCGGGGCGGCTCGGTGCGGTGCGCGAGCAGATCGTCGAGACCCGCCGGAGCGCGCGGGAAAAGCATGGCTGGATCATGGATATATATC
>JAQGKG010000054.1 GCA_028290245.1 Devosia sp.
CCACCCAGCGCATATTATACCGCTTCCCCGCCGGCCCAGTCTCGCCCGCAACATTCTCGGCCACATAACCCCTGGTCGCCTCGTCCCAGAACCGCTCCCGCGCAGTATTGATCGCATATTCACCTGACGCTTCAGCAACCGCCACCGTGCCCTGTGTCAGCACAAACTGCCCCGCGCCATCCAGCGTAAACACCGCAACACTCGTACCAAATGTCAGCACCAGGCTCGTCGCCGGCCCATAGGCAGCGTAGCCCGCCGCCAACTGCTCCTTGCCCTGCTGCAGCAAGCCCTTGCCCGCATCCAGCACCGAAAAAATCGTGCCCACGGTGACGTTTACGTCGAGGTTCGAAGATCCATCTAGCGGATCGGTTGCCACCATGAAGTCACCCTGATTCGCCAGGTGAACCGCCTCATCCAGCTCTTCCGAAACCAGAATCGAAATCTCGGGATTTTGCCGTATGTGATTCAAAACAATGTCGTTCGAGATCACATCCAGCGCCTTCTGCGCCTCGCCCTGCACATTGGTATGCCCAGCTAGCCCGGTATGCCCCTCGATGGGCGCCAGCCGCAAAACCGCAGCAATCTCCGCACTCGCCGCCGCCATCGTCGCCACCACCGATGCCAATTTCGGATCGACAGTCTCTGCAGCAAGCCATTCGGCAAGGGTCGTGGTCATGGTAATACTCGGACAAAGGGCAGGGTGCCCCAGTGTCCCCAACCCGCGCTCCGAGGCAAGGCCAACTTTGGCATTATGGGTCTACTCCTGAGCCAGATCCGCCAACAACCCCGCCGCCACCGACAACCGCGACACCGTCAGCGTGCCCTGCGTCAGCTCCTTCACCGCCTCCGCAGTCCGGGCGATCCCGGCCCGGCCCATCCACGTCACCACGCCGCCCTCTGTCTTGAGCACATCCGCCGTCAGATCGCGCTGCGCCCGCATCAGGTTGGCCAGCGCCCGGTCCAGGGCCATGCGGTCGAACCGGTCACTGAGCCGGATATCCCGGCCCTGTTCCACCACCGGCCACAGGTTGAACGTCGCGAACACCCCAAAGAATGCCGCCGCCCCATCGCTGACCGAAACGCCTGCACGTTCGCTAACCAGCACGATATCGCTGGCATAGCTCAACACCGGCAGCTCAGCTATCGGCCGCGCCAAACCATCCGGTACACCTTGCGAAACCAGCGTCCCAACCGTCGCCGCAATCCGCTCCGCCAGCGACGCCGGCAGCGTATTCCCCATCAACCCACGCAGCGCCGTTACACCAGCCGCGTGCCGCTCGACCAACCCCGCCAGTCCCTGCGTCACGTCGGCATTGCGCAAGAACCACAAGCTCTCCTGCCTCAACAAGTCCATCACCGAAGCATAAAGCCCAAGCTGAACCTCGCCCGGCACGACACCATCCAGAGCATCGATTGCGGTGTTCAGCGCCGTCAGCCCATACACATCCCGCGTGGCCGCATAGGCCAGCGCCACTTCCCCCGGGCTTGCACTTGTCGCCGCCGTCAATTCGCTGACGAACGCCGGCCCGCCACGGTTAATCATCGCATTGGCGAGCACTGTGGCAATTACCTCGCGCTTCAGCCGATGCTGCGCCACCTGCTCCGGATAGGCCGAATGCAGCGTCTCGGGAAAATAGCGATACAACTCACCCGCAAGATAGCCATCGTCGATCGCTTCGCCCTCCAGCAGGTCGGCATAAAGCGTCAGTTTGGCGTAGGCCAGGATCACCGCCAGCTCCGGCCGCACCAGCGCCTTGCCAGCCGTGGCGCGCGCCTCGATACCCGCATCCGTCGGCAAGAACTCCACCGCCCGGTCCAGCAGCCCTCGTTCTTCCAGCTGCTCGATCAGCTCGCGATGGTCCGGCAACTCATCCAGTCCGGCCCGCTGCGCCAGCGATATCGCCAGCCCCTGCAGGTAGTTGTTGCGCAAGCACAGCGCCGCAACCTCGTCGGTCATCGTCACCAGGAACGCATTGCGATCATCGAGCTTGAGCGAGCCATCGTTCAATAACGGCGCCAGCGCGATCTTGATATTCACTTCCAGATCGGAAGAGTTCACCCCCGCCGAATTGTCGATCGCGTCGGTGTTGATCCGCCCGCCCTTGAGCGCATAGTCCACCCGTCCGCGCTGGGTCACGCCCAGGTTTGCGCCTTCGCCCACGACCTTGGCCCGCACCTCGGCGCCAGTTATGCGGATCGCGTCATTGGCACGGTCGCCCACTTCCGCATCGGTCTCAGCCGCCGACCGCACATAGGTCCCGATGCCACCAAACCACAGCAGGTCCACGTCGGCTTTCAATATTGCCGTCATCACCTCGCCCGGCGTCGCATGCGCCACATGCAGCCCCAGTGCCGCCTGCATGTCCGTCGTCAGCGGAATGGCCTTCAACGTGCGTGGAAATACGCCGCCGCCTGCCGAAATCAGCCCCTTGTCATAATCCTGCCAGCTCGAGCGGGGCAGGGCGAACAGCCGCTGCCGCTCTGCAAGGCTAGTCGCTGCGTCCGGTGTCGGATCGATGAAAATATCGCGGTGGTCAAATGCCGCGATCAGCCGGATTTCCGGCGACAGCAACATGCCATTGCCGAACACGTCGCCGCTCATGTCGCCGACCCCGACCACGGTGAATGGCTCGCGCTGGATATCTCGATCCATTTCGCGGAAATGTCGCTTTACCGCCTCCCAGCCGCCGCGCGCTGTAATTGCCATTTTCTTGTGGTCATAGCCGGCCGAACCGCCCGACGCGAAAGCATCGCCCAGCCAGTAGCCGCGCGATATCGCAATCCCGTTGGCCGTGTCCGAAAAGCTCGCCGTGCCCTTGTCTGCAGCGACAACTAGATACGGATCGTCCCCATCCCGCCTCACCACATCGGTTGGCGGCACCAATGCGCCATTGACCAGGTTGTCCGTCACATCCAGCAGTGCGCCGATGAAAATCTTGTAGGCGGCGACGCCCTCGGCCGCGAAAACCTCGCGCGCCATCCCGGTCACCAGACGCTTGGGCACGAAGCCGCCCTTGGCTCCAACCGGTACGATCACCGCGTTCTTGACCTGCTGTGCCTTGACCAGCCCCAGCACTTCGGTGCGGAAATCCTCCGGCCGGTCCGACCAGCGAATGCCGCCGCGGGCAATGGCGCCAAACCGCATGTGGATGCCTTCGACGCGCGGCGAATACACCGAAATCTCACGATACGGCCGTGGTGCCACCATGCCTTCGACCAGCGCCGAGTTGAACTTGATCGCCAGCGCCGGCATCGTCTTGCCGTCAGCATCGCGCTGGAACGCATTGGTCCGAACCGATGCTTCGACAAGGTTCAAGAACCGGCGCACAATCGTATCTTCGTCCAGCGACGCCATGGCATCTAGCGCCGCGACGATCCGTTCCCGCGCCGCTTCCGCCGCCACTTCGCGCTCGGTCAGTTCCGGGTCATGCAGCGCGTTGAACAGCGCCACCAGTGCCGATGCCGCCTCGCTCTGCTTCACCAGCACATTGGCGATGTAGCGCTGCGAATACGACGTCCCGATCTGCCGCATATAGCGCGACAGCGCCCGCAGCAGCGCCGCATCGTTCCAGCCAAGTTCAGTATGCGACACCAGCGCATTGAGCGCGTCACTTTCCGCCAGCCCGTCCCAAACCGCCAGCAGGCCTTCTTCGACAGCTGCCCCACGCGCCGCCACGTCAAACCCACCCTCGGCCGGCTCCAG
>JAQGKG010000070.1 GCA_028290245.1 Devosia sp.
GGCGCGACGGCGCGATAAGCCGGACTGAGCGGATGCGGCTGCGTACGAAAGTAATTCAGTTCGGGCTCGTTGATTTCGAGGCGCTTGAGCCAGGCGTCGGCTCTTGCTTCGTGACCGTAACCGAGCCAGTCGGCGTAGCCGGCAAAGACGTCGCGTAGTGTGTTCATGGTGTGGATGGGGTTGAGGCGCTATTGCTCATTCCCCTTCAAGGTGAAGGCCGGGATGGGGACGGGTTTCAATATCGCTCGCATGACCATTTGAAACCCATCCCCACCCTGACCCACTCCTTGAAGGGGAGGGGACTTTGACGTACCGCCGAGATTACTTCGGCGGCTTCTGCAGCTTGCTCAAATCCACCGGCTGCCCCGAAGGCTGGACCAGGTTGGATTTCGATATAGGCTGGTTCACGTCGGTCAGCTGGTAAGTCACGTAAGGGACTTCGGCCCATTGCTGAAAGGTGATGCCAGGCTCTTTTGAAAACTGGAACGCACCGCGTACGCCTTCGAATTTGATCGTTTGCAGCGCTTTGATGATCGCCGCCGGATCGGTGCTGTTGGCTTGCTTGATCGCCTCGACGACCAGCAACAGCGAATCGCCTGCCTGGTAGAGCAGGCGATTCGGTTCGTTCTTCGTGCGCCTTGTGTATTCCGCGCCGAAGTCCTTGCCCATCTGCGGCATCGTCATTTGCGGGTGGTAAAGTGCGAAGGACACCATGTACTTGCCGGCTTCCTTCACGTTCTGCCAGAAGTCCGGGTAGTCGGCCAGGCCGGCGCCGTCGTACATCCAGGTCTTGGCGCTGGGCGCTACGCCCTGCTCGTACAACTGGTTCATCACGATGTATGCCGCCGGCGGCAACATGACGTTGATCACCATGTCGGGCGGATTGGCCCGCAAGGCCAGGATGGCCGGCGTAAAGTCCTTGCCGGCGCGGTCCAGCGTTTCGTATTTGTACTGGACCTGCGGCGCTTTGGTCTTCAGGAATTCGCCGATGAGCTTGGCCTGTCCGATACCGTAATCGGTGTTTTCCGCGAAGGCCACGACGCGCTTGACGTTCATCGACGCAATGGTTTCGGCCATCGCGCTGGAAACGCGGGTATTGTAATTACCGGGATTGAAGACTTGCTGGTAGCCCTTCTTGCGGACGTCGTCCGACCAGCAATTGGTGTTGATGTACGGCGTGTTGTAGCGCTGCGCCACTTCGATTTCGGCCAGGCAAACTGAGCTCTGGTGCCCCCCGGTGACAGCGACCACCTTGTCCCTGGTGATCAGCTTTTCGGTCGCTGCCCTGCCCTTTTCCGGGATGCCCTGGTTGTCTTCGTAAACCAGTTTGATCGGGCGGCCCAGCACTCCGCCCTTGGCGTTGATCATGTCCTTGATGATCTCCATGCCGTCCTTGACCTGCGTCCCCTGCACCACCGAACCGGGAGGCGACTGCGCAAGACTGACACCGATCGGGATGGGGTCGGCCGCGAACGCGGAACCTGCGAAAACAATACCAAGCAAAGCAAGCAGTCTCAACTTTTGCATCGTCATCTCCTATGGCCCTCGGGGCACGTTCAGTTTCTTGTTCGCGACAGCTGGTTACTTCCTTCGGTGGACAAATGGTAAGGCAGGTACTGCCGGTAATATACGCTTCGAAAAATATTTTTGCAAAGCGGGCACTAAATCCAACTCAACGAGAGTTGGAGGAGACAGCCACTACTACACCGACGCTCGTCACGTCCGTCCTCGTGTTTATCGATGTAACGATATACGAATGAGTTATGAGCAGCGCTGCTAGAGCAGTTTCAGTCTGACTGTGCGGGTAGCGAAGCGGTCTGCCGAGCTGATCGGAGGCGAGTGCAAGGCGCCGAGCGGAGGCAGGGGAGCCCGCCGAGGGTGGCCCCCTGCCGAGCATCGGCAACGCGGCAATCGCCTTCGAGCGGCCGGCAGAACCCTCACAGTCAGGCTGAAAATGCTCTAGGTAGGACCATGCGCGGCGGATGCGGGCACTTGGGCCGCCATCTCCCTTTGCCGCAGCGCTTCATTGATCGCCGTGATCAGGTCGCTTTTGACCGACAGCCAAGTGTCGAGGTCGTCGGTCCAGACACGCAGTTCAAACTCCAGCGTGTCGATGGCTCGCTTGGTGAACAGGACTTCCGGGGGCGGGTTTTTGGCCACCCGTTGATCTTTGTGGGCGATATCCAGAAGGATTTTTTTGACTTCCACAACATCGATATCGGGTTTGGTGACGACGGGCACCGATATCAATCGCAGCTGGTTCGACAGCGTCCAGTTGATCACTTTGTCGGAGATTAATTTTCCGTTCGGGATGATCACTTCCGCGCCCGTCGTGGCGTGCACGATGCTGGCCCGGATACCGATATGCTGAACGCGCCCGATGATGTCATCGATCTGGATGGTGTCGCCCACCTTGATCGGACGCTCGAACAGGATGATCAGCCCCGAAACGAAATTGTTCACGATATTCTGCAAACCGAAACCGATGCCTACGGTAAGCGCGCCGGCCACGATAGTGAACTTCGTCATATCGACGCCTATGGCGCCAAGCGCCAGCACTACCCCGGTGAGCAAGACGATGTAGTGCAGCATCGCCGATACGGCATAAGGCAGGCCGCGGTCAAGGCGCACGTTCGGATAGACCTCTTCCTCCAGGATAAAACGCGCGAACCGTGACAACTGATATGACGCCCAGATGATGAAAAAGAAGTTGAACACGTCGCCCATCGATACGGTAAGCGATCCGATGGTGACCGATGCCCCCCAGAGCGACTGCATAAGGGCAACCAAAGGCTGCAGCAGGCCGGTGACCTGCAACGTCATGCCGAACCAGGCGAAAAATGCGAGCCATTTGAGCCAGCGGTCGATATATCGGACCAGCACCATCCTGTGGCGCCTCACCATGCGGAGCATGCAAATCGGCCGCAGGTAGAGCAGGCCCAGCAGCAGCCCTTGCGCGACTCGTGTGAGTGCATACAGGACTACAGCCGTGTACGCGCTGCTGACCACGGTATGCACGATCAGGTCAGCCAGCCTGACGTAACCGCCGACATTCGAAATGAACGCAATCACGACGAGCAGAAGCGCTATCCAGGCACCGACGCGAACTGCCTGCCATGCGGGAAGCTGCGCCCATTGCGGAGCGTCAAGCTCGCGCCTGGACAGTTGAAACGTCCATAAGATGAAGCCGATCATGACGATGGCTTCTGCCAGGGACATCAATCGCGATATTGCCGGTAACGGCGCGAACAGTCTGCGCAACCCGTCGGCCAGATAGAAGCCGACGATGGCATAAAGCAAGGGATAGAGGCCGGAGTCGATCACGCGCCGGGCAAACAACATCACCGGAGCGGCTCCCAGCGCGCCAATGACAACCCAACGCGTTCTCGGTGGACGGAGGTAGAACAAGTGACTGAAGAG
>JAQGKG010000113.1 GCA_028290245.1 Devosia sp.
TGGGTGTCGTTGTTGCATCCCTTGTGGGCGCCGGTTGAAAGGGGTTGGTGACCGGTGTAGGAGCCGCGGGGGCTGGTTGTATCCGTATCGGTTCAGGTCGCGGGCCTTCGATGATGCCGTCGGGCACACCCTCTTTGAGGCGGTCGCCAAAGCCACCGGCAGGCAGGCCGTTGGCGTCATCCAGGCTCGTGCCGGCGGGTCCAAAAATTCCTCGGGTCGAAATGCCGTAGACGATGACGACGAGAAAGATGACCGCCAGGGCGATACCAACGAAAACCGGTAAGCGATTAATGCGCCGGATTTTTGGAGCATCACCGCTCAATCGAGGCCCCGGCGAAATGTCGAGCGACGCCATAATGCCTCCTATGCGCGCTGCAGGACTGAGAGGGGACTTGTCGGCGTGGCCCCCGTTTCGGTGAGGGCGTAGGCGCGGCCTAGATCGACGGTCGCGGTAGAAAGCCGTGCGAGGACACTGCCTTCGAAACTGTCGATTATGAAGGCCACTGGAATCGCCGAGGCATCGTCAACCTTTTGATCGATGGCGACGGCGTAGCCCCACGCTCGCAATGACTTTTCCAATGCGACCGCAAAAGCCGAGTCGTCCGGCTTCAGAACGACCGTGCCGGTGCCTGGCCCAACGACCTCAGCCAAACTACCCACCAGATCTTCCGCAATCACAGCGGCAGCCTCCGGCGAAACCTGCGCGTTGTCGATACTGATAATCTGGGACGAGGACCCACCGATGCCAAAGGTTTGGCAGCCGGCTAACGGCATGGTTGCCCCGATAAGCCCAAGCAAGCGAAGTGCTGAACTGATTTTGATGCTCACCTTAAGTACCCCGCCTGATGGTTATCTTTTGCTGTTCACGGCCGACACCGGACACCAACACGGCGTGGTCGACCAAATAGTCGACGACCATCATGTTGTTCAGCAGCCGGTAGTTGACGATGCGATTCTCACCACCGGAAATGACGAACAAAACTGGCGCATCGCCGCCGGCTAAGGCCGAAGGAAACTGGATGTAGGTCTTGAGGCCATCAGTGTAGATGCGGGTGGGCTTCCAGCGCGCAGCCCCCTCAACGCGGAATCCAAAATCCAGATTCTCTGCTGGAACCCCTGCCCCGTCGATGACGCTGGCTTCCATCCGGGCGTTGATTTCGTCAAGCTTGGCGGCAACGTCGTCAGGATACTCAAAGCCAATCCGGGCCATGTATTCCGTTGCGTGGGAGCGCAATTGCACGTGGTAGGTTCGACGCGATGTGGTCACTACCATTGACGTTTCAATGCCGGCCTCAGACGGCTTGACGATCAGGTGAACCGCCTGAGCGCCGGCAGCCCCCGAGGTCGCGGGATCCACCTTCCAGCGGACGCTATCGCCGACGAGCACGTCACGCACGACTTCACCAGCCTGCAGTTCAATGTCGCAGACCTGCAAGGGCGAGCAGACGACCGACGGCTGGACTTCTCCGAATAGGAATATCACCTTGCCGTCAGGTCCGCGCGTTACCACCCCCTGCCCTTCCTGCCACTCGCCGGACAGATAAGTGCCTTTCGCCTCATTGACGCTCATCTCCTGAGCGGAAACGCTGCCGAGGCTGCACAGGGCGGCGGCCAGTACCAGTAGAGGTGTGGCGTGCGATGACGGCGTCATGGTGGCATGAGTTATTGTCATAGCTGGGCTGTCCAATCGAAGTCGCGGACATAGAGCCCGATGGGATTGAGGCGGATCGTGGCTTCGTCGAGGGGCGGGGACAGCGTTACTGTCGCGATACCACGGAAGCGGCGGGTAGCCAGTTCCTTGCCCTGCCGGTCGCGTTCGAATTCGGTCCAGTCGATCTGGTAGGACTGATTTGACAGCGCGACCACATTGTTGATCTCGATGTACACGGTGACCGTTCTGGCTTTTTCGAAAGGGTTCGCGCCACGAAACCAGGCGTTGACCTTCTCAGTGGAAGGGTCTGTCGTGCGCAGCAGGGCATAGGTGCGGTCGATGTATTGCTTCTGCACCACGGCGTCGGGCGTGATCGATTTAAAGCTTGCCACAAAGGCGCCAAGCATGGCGCGCACGACGCGGGGATCGGCGTAATCGATCTGTGCAGGAAAGCCCGCGGACGCCGGTGTTCCAAGGCGGTCAACCTCGACAATGTAGGGCACCAGCTTGACCTGCGTGCTTTGGTAGAGTGCGTAGCTCGTTCCGATCAAGGCCATGGCCAGCGAGACTATCGCGACGATGCGCCAGGTGTTTGCTGCCTTGACGAAACCGCCATAGCGCTCATTCCATTCAAGGCGGGCGGCCAGATACGGGTTGTCTTGAGGTATTTGTTTGGACATGGGAATTTCTCGATGCTTCGGGCTGCCTTACGGCTTGCCGGACTTTTGGCCGGAAGGAGAGGAAGTGGGCGCGCGCGCGTCGCTAGCGGCGAGCTTGGCATTGGCCAGTCCCATGGTTGTGGTGCCGAAGCTTCCCGGTCCACCAATCGCCTGGTCCTTGATGGCCGAGGCAGTGGCAGCGAGCCCCCGAACGGCGGTCGAGGCGGTAGCAGCAGTTCCGGCCGCGGCAGCGCCGGTGAAACCGCCCTTTTCAAATGCCCCGGCGGCTGCTCGTCCGCCGGCGCCGATTGCTGACGCTCCCATTGCGGCGACGCCAGCACCAAACTGATAGCCGTTCATCGTGGGTCGGGCCGCTTCCATGCCACTGGTGACAGAGACGCCCTGAATGACGCCGGAAATCATTGGCGGCAGCAGCATCGAAACGTAGGCGATGACGATGGCCAGCCCCGCGATTGAGGCGGGACCGATAAAACTCTGGTCAATGTCTGGAGCCGCCGCGACATCGATCAGGGTTCGGGCGCCAATGGCCGCGACCATCACCAGCACCATGATCTTCATGCCCACAGAGAAGGCGTAGACCAGGTATTTGATGGCAAAATCCTTCGTGTACGAGGAGCCGCCGAAGCCGAGCAGGATCATTCCAGCGAGCAAGCCGACATACATTTCCAGGATGACGGCAAGCAGGATTGCTGCGACCAAACCAAAGGCCGCGATCACCGCCAATGCGCAGATGCCAACGATGACGTTCTTGCCGAAGTCGCCCGGGTTCCACCATGCCAGTTGTTGCGTCATGCGGTTCGCGACATCGATCCCCGCATCGAACACGGCGGCGGGTGAAACATCACCGGATCCAGATCCGATCTGAAACAGGCTGTTGACAACCGCTTTCGCGAGGTCAGGGCCGTTCGTCAGCACGAACAGGAAAAAGCCGATGAACAGGATGCGGCGCACCAGCTCGGAAAAGAAGCTCTCAAGGGTACTTCCCTGTATCGCCAGCCAGACGGCCGCAATGCCGACCTCGATTACGGCCAGGATCCAAAAGAGGCTGGTCGCGTGCTGCATCAACACCGTTTCCCAATTTCGGGCCTGCAGGGTGATCGACTGCTGCACGGTTTGGACGACGTTGTCCGTCTGACCAAAGGCCTGCGTCGCAAAAAGGAAAATACTCCAGACCGTCAAGGCTCGGAGGGGGGCAGAATTCATCGTCACCACTCCGGTTTGAAAGGGGTTTCATTGCCGACCACAATGTCCGAGTCGCGGGTGACGTGATTTTCCTCATCGGCGGCAGGCGGTAGGGTGCCGGTCATCGGCTGGAACGTCGATGTCCAAAGCGAAATTCCAACAATGGTCAGAGATAGAGCGGCGCATAAAAACACGCCCACAATGATCGATGCCTTCATCTCACCACTCCGGAGCGAAAGGTGTTTCGTTTCCGACGCTGACGCCGCTATCCGCACCGAAAAAGAGCTCGTTCTCTGCCTGCGCATTGTCACGCAGCGTTTGCTCGGATTGGTACCAGGTGCCCATCATCGTCATTTGCTGAGAAACGAGGCCGCGCAGCTTCTGCATCTGGGCGACCTGTTGCGCGGCAATCTGGTGGCCGACCTGCAGAGCTTGCATTTGGCCAACGGAGGTCCCCGACATCGACCGCAATTGCTCCATCGTCCCCTCCTCGGAGGAGAACTGTTCGGCCGTCAGGTTTGCAGCGCGCAGCGTTCCAGCGATGGTGTCCCGATTAGTCTCGGACCAGCTCTGATACGTTGATGAAAAGTCCGCGCCATTGGGCGGATTTTCGAGAAAGTCGCTGTAGCTTTGAAAACGCTGTTTGAGGACGTCGTCGACGTTGCCCATGGAGAAAGCGATGCCCTCCCCCTGCCCTACGATCGATTGCAGTTGGGCAAGGTCGTGTTCAACCTGACCCCAAACCTCGTCAGGCAGCTTGAGCGTGTTCTGCAGCATGTTTTCGTAGATCCGCAGCTGGTTTTGAATCTGCTCAACCTGGTGCGCGATCTGGGTCACCTGATTGTCGATCTGAATGCCGGACTGCCCGGCAAGGCCAACAAGCTCCGCATTGTTCAGGATCTGGGTGAATTCGGTAGCACCCACGAGCTGTCCTGCGGCTTGAGCCGGCAGCGCAGTCGCAGTGCTGATGAAAAGACCGATTGCCAGGCTAGCTCGACGGTTGATGCGCATGCTTGATCCCTCGTTCGGAAAGCCAATGAGCTGGCCACTCATCGCCAAATTGCTGATGTAGAGCGGTGATGCGCCTAAGATCGTCCTTGCCGCTTGCCCCCACGAAACTCAGCGTCAACGGACCGAGCGCCATATCGAACAAGCGCCGTCCGTCGGGTGAGACCACGTAATATTCGCGCTTAGGCATAGCGCCGGCGACGATCTCGATCTGCCGATCGTTAAAGCCGATGCGTTCGTAAAATTCGCGGGTGCCGGGTTCGCGGGCTGCCCCGTTTGGAAGGCAGATCTTGGTGGGACAAGATTCCTTGAGCACGTCGATGATGCCGGATCGTTCGGCGTCGGAAATCGACTGCGTTGCCAGCACCACGGCGCAGTTTGTCTTGCGCAGGACCTTGAGCCATTCCCGAATTTTATCGCGGAACACCGGGTGCCCCAGCATCAACCAGGCTTCATCTAGGATGATCAGGCTGGGTGCACCGCTGAGGCGCTTCTCGATACGCCGAAACAGATAAAGCAGGACCGGGACGAGGTTGCGCTCGCCCATGTTCATCAGCGACTCGATCTCGAATGTCTGGAAACTCGAGAGGGTCAGGCCATCCTGCTCCGCGTCGAGCAGATGGCCCATCGGGCCATCGACAGTATAGTGCAGAAGTGCATCCTTGATCTCACGCAGCTGTACCCCGGAGACGAAGTCGGACAGCGAGCGGCGCTCCGTTTGAGCCATCAGGCCAAGTTGCCGAGAAATCGCGTTGCGGTGATCGGGCGTGATTTTGATGCCCTGCAGAGCTATCAGCGTTTCAAGCCATTCGGCCGCCCAGGCACGATCGCCCGTATTGTCGAGCGACGACAATGGGCAGAATGCCAGTCCCTCCCCTGCCCCCACGTCGTAGTGATCCCCGCCCACGGCCAGGGTCAGCGGCAGCATCGAGCGCCCCTTATCGAAAGCGAAGAGCTGGGCGGCCTGGTAGCGGCGGAATTGGGCAGCGATCAGTGCAAGCAAGGTCGACTTGCCAGAGCCGGTTGGCCCGAAGATCAGGGTGTGCCCAACATCGCCTGAATGCAGGTTAAGGCGGAACGGTGTCGAGCCGCTGGCGACCTGCATCAAGGGCGGCGAACCTTCGGGATAAAACGGGCATGGACATACCGCGCTCCCAGCCCAAACGGTATTGAGCGGAATGAGGTCGGCAAGGCTTCTTGTGTTGATCAAAGGTTCGCGGATGTTGGCGTACCAGTTTCCTGGCAAGCTGCCGAGAAATGCCTCAGTGGCATTGAGAGTCTCGATCCGTGCCGCGAAACCTTCCGATTGCACGAGCCGACGGATCGCTTCGGCCTGCGCTCGCAGTTGCCGAGCGTCGTCGCCAAACACAACGATGACCGGCGTATAGTAGCCATAGGCAACCAGTTGCGAGTTGGCCTCGGCAATCGCGTCCTCAGTTTCCGCCACCATGAGCGCGGCGTCCTGATCGATGCTGTTGGACCGTGTCTGAAACAGCTGGTCCATGAACGGGCGGACCTTTTGCAGCCACTTCTTGCGGGTGCGTTCGAGCTTTTGCCGCGCCTCGACGGGGTCGAGAAACATGAAGCGGCTCGACCAGCGGTAACTCAATGGCATCGTGTCGAGGACGTTGAGAATTCCCGGCCAGCTTTCTGCTGGGAAGCCATCGATGGCGACGACTGCCAGATGGCGATTGTCGATCACCGGCGTCAGGCCGTGGTGAAACTCGGCTGACACCAGGAAATCGAGGTACATTGGGACGTCGGGCAAGCGAACCGGATGGCTCTCGCCAACGAGGCAAAACCGCACGAATTGGAGCAACTCATCGTATCGAGCGATCCGCAAGCCGCCGCGCTCTGAGACTTCCTGCGTGACCATCCGACGAATGGAAACGACATTGGTCATATACTGCTCGAACTCGCGTATGGCCGTCTTGAAGGTAGCCAGCGCGGTATCCGCAAACCGTTCGGTTCGAGATTCGGCGTCCGAATAGATGTAGCGCGCAAGGCCAGACTTCCGGCGCTCAGGCTCGCGATAGGTCAAGATAATCGCATGTTGGCTGTCGAAATGCCCGTCGGCCGCCTCAAACCGCGTGCGGCGTTCATCGTCAATCATCGCACTGATCAGATCAGGGAAATGCGACTGGTCCACTTTGGCATAAGCTGTTGCAGGGACTCGCAATGCCTCGACCTGGATCATCCAGCCTGAGCCGAGCCGTGCCAGAATGGCATTGATTTGACGGGAGATTTCATTGCGCTCGATGTCGGTGGCGCTCTCGCTATCGGGCCCAGCGAAATACCAGCCCGCCATCAACGAGCCGTCCTTGAGCAGCAGGACGCCGTTGTCGACCAACCCCGCATAGGGCAGCAGGTCGGAGAAGCCAGGGCCGTGTTGGCGAAATTGCTTCAGAGAGACCATGAGATGCCCTCAGTATCTGCGCCAGGGCGACGCGGTCGGTCGATACACTTGGCGGTACCGGATGTGCCGCAAATAGACTTTGCGCATCAGGGGATCGGCCTTGCCCATCATCCGCAGCAGGCCGACGACGACAATCCACATCGCGAGGCCGAACACGGCAGAAATTGGTGTCAGGACGACGAAGATGAGGATAACCGCCGCCAGCCCTGTTACGAGGACGAGCTCACGGTCGGCGCCGAACAACATGTTCGGCCGAGATAAAGCGCGGTGGAGCCGGACACGCTGGAGCCGACTACCGGCCTCAGACATTGAACTGCTCCGTTGGAACAAAAAGCGAACAAGCATTGGTCGCGATGCCAATCGAAGCGCCGCTTGAGCCGAACAGGGCAACGATCTGGGTGGCGCCGAGCAGGATCCCGGCGACCAGCACCACATAGACAAGGCGCCGGGCAAAATCGTTCAGCTCGCCGCCAAAGATCAGCATGCCACCGGCGATTGCCACGGCGGCCAACGCGATCGCGGCGGCGACGGGGCCGGTGATAGATTCCTGTATTTGTTGCAGCGGCCCCTCCCAGGGCAGGCCCCCTCCCCCGCTGGCCAGGACCGGCTGTGCGCACAGGCACGCAAGAACGACTGCGCCAGCTGCAAGCGGCAAAACTTTAGGCGACATTGAGCCGCTCCTTGTTCGATGAATGACTTTCAATCTGGTAGGCGCCATTCCGAAATCCTTCGATGTGCAGGATATCGGAGACGCGCCGTCCATTCGGCGTGCGCTCAATTGCAACGATGAGGTCGACCGCCTCGCCGATGACCTCGCGCATCGGCATCTGGCTGACTTCAGCCACGAGCTGCTCCAGGCGCGTCAGCGCCGAACGAGCGCCATTGGCGTGAATGGTGGCGACCCCACCTGGATGTCCAGTGTTCCAGGCTTTGAGCAGCGTCAGCGCCGCGCCGTCGCGGACCTCGCCGACAATGATGCGATCGGGGCGCAAACGCATGGTGGATTTGAGAAGCCGTGCCATGTCTGCAGCATCGGAGGTGTGAAGCAGGACGGCATTCTGTGCCGAACACTGGATTTCTGCGGTGTCCTCCAGGATCACCACACGATGCTCAGGCACGGCATTCACCACTTCGGTGATGATCGCGTTGGCGAGGGTGGTCTTGCCGCTGCCCGTGCCACCGGCGATGACGATATTCATGCGGGCCCCCACGGCATTGCAGATAATTTCGGCTTGCTCCGCGGTCATAATTGCCTCGCGGACATAAGCAGCCAGTGGGATCAACATCGATGCCCGCTTGCGGATCGAGAACGACGGCTCGGCAACGATCGGCGGCAACAGGCCTTCGAAACGGTGGCCGCCAATCGGCAGTTCACCTGAAATGATGGGGCGATCCTGGTCAGCTTCGGTCTGGAGGGCGTGGGCGACGAGGCCGATAATGGTTTCCGCCGACTGCGCGTCCAGATGACCCGCTAGGGTAATCCCCTGCCCTATCCGTTCGATAAACAGCTTTCCGTCCGGATTGAGCATGATCTCGACCACCCCAGGCTCGTCCAGGGCGTTACGAATGATCGGCCCAAGGGCATCCTGAAGCTTTCGCACAAGGCGATCTGCTGATGAGTGAGTATGGCCCATGGAGAACTACGCCGCTCGGTTGAGCTTGGTAAAAGTGGACCTGTATTGGCTCGGTCGAACACGCCTGCTGCTCTGGACATCCACATCCGCAATGCCGGCCACGGCAATCGTGTTTCCGATCCGCGCAGGCTCACCCAAGCGGCGCAAGGTCAGGCCGACCCGGCGCAAAATACGCTCTAGCCGCACATCGGTGACAGTCACAATCTCGGAAAAGCCGCCAAGGCCTGCCCGTTCGAGGATGCCGGCTATCAAGGTCATGGTGGCAAGATGAATGCCATCAGCGGTCAAGCGCGCAGTTGATGTATCGACGCAGAACCGCGACGTCTCCAGCATTCTCGAGTGGGGGACATAGGCGCCGCTGGAAGCCAGAAAACCAAAGGTTTCCGACAGCATGGTCGTACCTATCGCCGGCAAGACCTGCGTGTGACGGACTACCACTCCCCGATCCACAACGAGGATGCTGGTTGCGTTCAGTTCATCGAACCGATCGAATTGCTGCCCATCGCTAACGGTTACGTGCCATCCCATGCGCTCCTTGAAGACCCGAGCGCGGAGACGGTGCATTTGATCGACCAGCAAAGGGTTTTGAGAGCGGTCGTGTGGGCCAATAGCGATGACTTCCATCGTCCTGCCTTGCGTTGAGTGCCTGTTCGCAAAGCACCACAGCGCATGGTCCGCCGCACCCTATCAAATCCGATAGGCGACAGCGTCTGCGTCCAACGGTTACCGTCATCGAAACTAGCGAGTCGTCAGGCAGCGGCCGTCTGAAAAAGTCGCAGGGCACTATTGCCTCGGTACATTGACAGCCGTGCAGAAGGAGAAAAAGCACAGCCTTTTCAACAACTCCGACGCCGTTAGGAAACGGTTAACCTAAAAAGAGTTGCCGACACTTGAGAATCGGGCATAATTCACGCTTGAAAGTCACTTTGGCGCGGAAAAGCGTTATTCCGGGAAATTAGCTGTGAGCATTACTGCCAAGATAGATGATGCTGAGGGTCTCAGCTTTCACGAGACAATCATCCGGCAGGGTGAGTTGATTTCCGACAAGCTGCACATGCTACGCATGGAGTACTATGCGCCCGATTCCAAGAAGACTTTGAGACAGTTTTCGCTTGCGGAAGCAGCATACTTTTTGGGTGTAACCCAATCGAATATCAAAAAGCTTCACCTTGATGGCAAGGGACCAGTGCCAACAACCTCCCCCTCGGGTCGGCGGACTTACACTGCGGATCAGATGTCTGAACTGCGGCTGTACCTTGACCGTCACGGTCGAGCAGATTTTAAGAAATACGTTCCCCATCGTCGCGACGGAGAAGCGCTCCAGGTCTTGTCAGTCGTCAATTTCAAAGGTGGCAGCGGCAAGACAACCACAGCTGCCCACCTCGCTCAGCACTTGGCCCTGACCGGTCACCGAGTCCTCGCTATTGACCTGGATCCTCAGGCGTCACTCTCTGCCCTGCATGGCATTCAGCCAGAATTAGACAAAAATCCTTCACTCTATGAGGCGCTCCGCTACGACGACAAGCGGAAGCGCATCTCCGAAGTGATTCAGCCGACACATATTCCTGGGCTCGATATCGTACCTGCCAATCTCGAGTTGCAGGAATACGAGTACGACACACCGCTCGCGGCCACTAACAAGTCCTCCGCCGAGGGCAGGCTTTTTTTCACTCGCATTTCCGACGCGCTTAAAGAGGTTGATGACCGATACGACGTTGTCGTTATCGATTGTCCACCGCAGCTTGGCTATTTAACGCTGACCGCCCTGACTGCATCAACTTCAGTCCTAATAACCATCCATCCGCAGATGCTTGATGTGATGTCGATGAGTCAGTTCTTGCTGATGCTGGGCGGAATTCTGCAGTCCATTAGCGAGGCCGGTGCGGAAGTTCGGCTTAGGTGGTTTAGGTATCTCGTTACACGGTATGAACCTACCGATGGCCCCCAAGCGCAGATGGTGGGGTTTATGCAGGCCTTGTTTCCTAAGCAGATGCTGAAAACGCAAATGCTGAAATCAACAGCTATCGCGGATGCCGGTATCACCAACCAGACACTCTACGAGGTGGAGAGAGCACAGTTCACCCGTTCGACCTATGATCGCGCGATCGAGGCCTTGAACGGAGTGAACGAAGAGATTGCGGAGCTGATTCATAAGGCTTGGAGACGGAAATGACTCCTCAGTCTTTGACAGCCGTGCAGACGGGCGGTTTTGATAACAAAACCAACGATTTATGCGTTGGAAGTGGTGATTGAATGGCGCGAAAGAATTTACTCGCCAGTGTGACGGGGCAAAGCGCCACACAACCGGAAGTTGAGGCGCGTGCCGAATACACGCGTAGAGGCGCTTCGCGCTCGATGATGGTTTCCATCGACGAGATGGCAGAGAACGCGAAGCGACTTACAGCGGGCGAAGCTATTATCAGCCTAGACACCGCGCTGGTGGATTCATCGTTTGTGTCTGACCGCATTGACGACGATCCGGAGGATTTTGCAGTCTTCGTTGAAGCAATACGCGAGCAGGGCCAGTCCACACCTATCCTGGTTCGGCCGCACCCGACGGCCTTGGGCCGATACATGGTCGTATTCGGCCATCGGCGCACGCGGGCGGCTAAGGCGTTGGGCATTCCTGTGAGAGCCATTGTCAAACAGATGGAGGACATCGCTCATGTGGTGGCGCAGGGGCAGGAGAACACCGCTCGTGCAAATCTGTCCTTCATCGAGAAAGCACTTTACGCCAAAAAACTGCTGGATATGGGGCATGAGAAAACTACGATCAGATCGTCTTTAAGTGTCGATGAAACCTTGCTTTCCCGGATGCTGTCCGTCGCGGAAATAGTGCCTTCGTCAGTGATTGAGGCTCTGGGACCATGTCGCTCCGTTGGTCGGGACAGATGGGAAGAGCTCAAAAAGGCTGTCGCAAATCCCAAGTCTGCTGAACACGCGGGCCGTGTTGTTCACACGGCGGAATTCCAGGCAGTTGCTGGTGCTGACCAATTTGGCTTTCTGCTGAAGCAATTGGCGACGCCTCGCGGCAGAACACCTAAAGCCAAGGAGTTGACTGGCAGTTGGTCGGCGCCCGATGAAGCGGTAAAGGCAACCTTCGCCGCCTCCGGGAAGATATTCAGCCTCAAGCTCGCGGCGCCACGGGCAAGCGAGTTCGGAAAATACCTGTCGGAGAATTTGGAAGAACTCTACGACGCGTTCAAAGCTTCACAAAAGATGGATGGAAACTAAGCCGCAAAAGAAAAAGGCCCCCGAAAACAGAATTCCGGAAGCCCTTCTCGTCGCTTGGTAACGCGAGAATCGCACTTCCTGAAATCGCAGTCAAGGCCTCTACGGGCCGACACCGCTTCAGCGGCCGGAATTCTTTTGCCTTACGCAAGGTGAAAGACAATGCAGACGCATACCGTAACGACGCCTTTTGGGCGGCGACCGATGTCGCTTGGCATGATTGCAAGTCAGGTGGCGGCCCAGAGTGCAGCTCCTGATGCTACCGTGCACAAGTGGCACGTGTTCAGGGACATCAAGGAGGCCAGGCTTGCGCTGGGGGCCTCTGATCGCGCTCTGGCCATCCTGGACGCGCTCTTATCCTTCCATCCTGAAACAGCCCTTTATGGTGACAGCGCCTTGATCGTCTGGCCATCCAATGAAATGCTCATCGGGCGCGCCAATGGCATGTCGCCGGCGACGCTACGGCGTCATCTGGCCAATCTTGTGGAATGCGGGCTGATCGTCCGCCGGGATAGCCCCAACGGCAAGCGCTACGCGCGCAAGGGGCAGGGCGGAGAGGTCGAGCAAGCCTATGGCTTCGATCTCTCACCGATGGTCGCCCGTGCCAACGAGTTCAAAGATCTCGCTGAAGCAGTGCGCGCCGAGAAGAAGGCGTACAAGCTCGTTAAGGAGCGGTTAACCATCTGCCGCCGCGACATCGTCAAGATGATCGAGGCCGGTATTGAGGAGGGCGTTCCTGGCAACTGGGGCGGCGCACATCTAGAGTACCAGGCGATCGTTGGCCGTCTGCCCAGGACAGCACCGCGCCAGGTCCTCGAAGCCATAGCTGCAGAACTCGACGACCTTTGGATGCAGATCCGTGACGTGTTGGAATCCTTCGTAAAATCACAGAATCTGAACGCCAATGAGTCTCAAACTGAGCGCCACATACAGAATTCAAATACCGAATCTAAAACTGAATCTGAACGCGGCTTAGGAATAAAAGAGGAAGCGAGCGGCAGCGCCGGTGGATCTGACAACCTGCGGAGCCTGCCGAGGCGCGAACTGCCTCTGGGTATCGTGCTGGATGCCTGTCCGAACCTGCTGTGGTTGGTGAAGGGCGGCGGCGGCATTCGTAATTGGCGAGATTTCCTAACCGCGGCGGATCTGGCCCGTCCGGTGTTGGGGATCAGCCCCAGCGCTTGGGAAGACGCACGGGTGGCATTGGGTGAACAGCAGGCTGCAATCACCATCGCCGCGATCTACCAGAAGTCTGATCAGATCAAGTCGCCAGGGGGCTACCTGCGAAATCTGACAGAACGCGCCAAGGAAGGGAA
>JAQGKG010000116.1 GCA_028290245.1 Devosia sp.
GGGATCAAGGGAGGGGGACGTTTAGCCTATATATCCTGGCTAAACTCCACCCCCACCCAGACTCCCCCTTCGAGGGGGAGGTGCCGACCGGCTGCCGTGGCCCGATAGTTGCCGATCAGATCTAGGATCCGGCCTGCTGTATTTAGTCCTGGGGAGGAAACGTGCATGAGCGATGATGCGGCCGGTTCGGCGACTGCGGAAAAAGGGCTAGCGAGCGCCGCTCATAGCGTCGCCAGTTTTGACGAGGAACGGCCCGGCCCGATCAGGCGGTTGCAGGCCTTTCTTCATGCCTATCCGACGGCCATACCGTTTATCGTGCTAGTGGTTGGCGTTGCGATCTTCTCAGTCGCTGCGGGATCGAAATTCTTTGCGCCGTTCAACCTGTCGCTGGTGTTGCAGCAGGTCACCATCATTGGCGTGCTGGGCATTGCCCAGACCTTGATCATTCTCACCGCCGGCATCGACCTGTCGGTTGGCGCCATCATGATCCTCAGTTCTATCGTCATGGGGCGGTTGGCAGTCACGGCGGGCGTCCCAGTCGAAATATCCTTCGTGCTGGGCATTGCCACCGGCATCCTGTGCGGCTTCATCAACGGCATCCTCGTGGCGGTGGTAAAGCTGCCGCCGTTCATCGTGACGCTGGGCACCTGGTCGATCTATGGCGCCATGATCATCTTTATCTCCAACTCAGAGACCATCCGCAGCCGGGACATTTCGGCCATCGCGCCGATGCTGCAATGGATGGGGGCGCGCGTGCCGCTGGGCGGAGGCGCCATCCTCACCGCCGGTTCGATGGTGATGATCGTGATCGCCGCGTCGGTCTGGTATGTGCTCAACCGCACGGCGTTTGGCCGCCATATCTATGCCACGGGCGACGATCCCGAGGCGGCACGGCTGGCCGGCATCAACACGACCTGGACGCTGGTGGGCGTCTATACGCTGGCCGGGTTCATCTGTGCGCTGGCAAGCTGGGTGCTGATTGGCCGCGTCGGCGCGGTGTCGCCGTTGGGCAGCCAGACGGCAAACCTTGATTCCATCACCGCCGTGGTGATCGGCGGGACGTCACTGTTTGGTGGGCGCGGCTCGATCGTCGGCACGCTGCTTGGCGCGCTGATCGTCGGCATGTTCCGCAATGGCCTGGCTTTGGCTGGCGTCGACGTGCTGTGGCAGGAGTTTGCGGTGGGTGCCCTCATCATCATCGCGGTCACCACCGACCAGTGGATCAGGAAGATTTCGGCATGAGCATGGATCAGGTTTCCAATCTCACCGCGACGCCGATTGCCGGGGTACAGCCGATCCTTTCGGCCACTGGCCTCACCAAGCGTTATGGCAAGGTGGTGGCGCTCGACAATGCCGATTTCGAGCTGATGCCGGGCGAAATCCTCGCGGTTATCGGTGACAATGGCGCGGGCAAGACCAGCCTGATCAAGGCGCTGTGCGGCGCCATGATCCCCGATGCGGGCGTCATCAAGCTCGATGGCTCGCCGATCAGCTTCAAGTCGCCGATGGATGCGCGGCTGGCTGGGATAGAGACGGTGTATCAGAACCTTGCGCTGTCGCCGGCGCTGTCGATTGCCGACAACCTGTTTCTGGGCCGCGAGATGCGCAAGCCGGGTCCGCTCGGCAGCATTTTCCGGCTGCTTGATCGCTCGGGGATGAACCGTATTGCGCGCGCCAAGCTGAGCGAACTGGGGCTGATGACGATCCAGAACATCAACCAGTCGGTGGAGACGCTGTCGGGTGGGCAGCGGCAGGGCGTGGCGGTGGCTCGCGCAGCAGCGTTTGGCTCCAAGGTGGTGATCATGGACGAGCCGACGGCGGCGCTGGGCGTCAAGGAAAGCCGCCGCGTCCTGGAGCTGATGCTCGACGTCAAACTGCGCGGCATGCCGATCGTGCTGATCTCGCACAACATGCCGCATGTGTTCGAAGTAGCCGACCGCATCCATATCCACCGTCTCGGCAAGCGCATCGCGGTGATCCGGCCAAAGGATTATACAATGTCCGACGCGGTCGCGATTATGACGGGCGCTATGGCGCCACCCGCAATGACCTGATTTTCAAGTAATGCCGGTCTGCAAATTGCGACTTTTTCTGCTTCCGGTGCTCACATATGCTTCGCTTCGGTTCTAGAAAGCCCTTATTTTCGCCTCGGCTTGACGTGAAACTCAGGCCATTCTGCCGTGCTCTGTAGGAAGCTTTTATATGACCCAAGTCCGCGCCCTTGTCCTTGAACGTCAGCATGAGTTGGCTTTGCGCGATATCGAGCTGCCGATGGATGTCGGGCCGGGCATGGTCAAGATCGCCATCCATACAGTCGGCGTCTGCGGCTCGGACGTGCATTATTATACGCATGGCAAGATCGGGCCGTTCGTGGTCAACGCGCCGATGGTGCTGGGGCATGAGGCGGCGGGCACGGTGATCGAAGTCGGTGCCGGGGTGACCCATCTCAAGGTTGGCGACCGCGTCTGCATGGAGCCCGGCATTCCCGATCCCAACTCGCGGGCATCGCGGCTCGGCATGTACAACGTCGATCCGGCCGTCAGCTTCTGGGCGACGCCGCCAGTGCATGGCGTGCTGACCTCGGAAGTGGTGCATCCGGCCAATTACACGTTCAAGCTGCCCAACAATGTGAGCTTTGCCGAAGGCGCCATGGTCGAGCCATTTGCGGTCGGCATGCAGGCGGCGACCAAGGCGAAAATTACACCCGGAGATACGGCGGTGGTGCTCGGTGCCGGGCCGATCGGCACCATGGTGGCGCTGGCGGCACTCGCGGGGGGTTGTGCGCGGGTGATCGTCGCCGATCTGGCGCAGCCAAAGCTTGATATTGCGGCGCAGTATCAGGGCACCATTCCGGTCAATATCCGCGACAAGAACGTGGTCGAAGAGGTGTCGCGCCTCACCGACGGCTGGGGCGCCGATGTGGTGTTCGAATGCTCGGGCTCGCCGCATGCATGGAAAACCATCATGGACCTGCCGCGTCCGGGCGGCGCCATCGTTGTTGTCGGGCTGCCAGTCGAGCCGGTGGCGGTGGATATCGCCGGTGCTTCGGTGAAGGAACTGCGGATCGAGAATGTGTTCCGCTATGCGCATCAATATGACCGGGCAATTGCGCTGATCGCGTCGGGCAAGGTGGATTTGAAGCCGCTGATCTCGGAGACGTTCGCGTTCGAGGATTCCAAGGCGGCGTTTGATCGCGCGGTGGAAGCGCGGCCGAGCGACGTGAAACTGCAGATCAGGGTGGCGAAGTAGCATGGACCTCAACCTGCGCGACAAAGTCGCCGTCATTACCGGTGGCACCGTGGGCATCGGGCTGGCGATTGCCGAAGGATTGGCGGCAGAGGGGGCCAACCTGGTGCTGGTCGGTCGCAACAAGGAGCGGGCTGACGATGAGGCGGCACGGGTGGCCGACAAGTTCGGGGTCATCGCCATGGCGATTGCTGCGGACGTGGGGACGGCCGAGGGCTGCGATTCGGTGATCCGGGGCGTCACCAAGGGCTTTGGCGGCGTCGATATCCTGATCAACAATGCGGGCACCGGTTCGAACGAAACCATTGCCGAGGCCGACGACGCCAAGTGGCAATATTATTGGGACCTGCATGTGATGGCTGCGGTGCGGCTGGCGCGGGGGCTGGTGCCGTCGATGAAAAAGCGCGGCGGCGGCGTGGTGCTGCACAACGCTTCGATCTGCGCCGTGCAGCCGCTGTGGTACGAGCCGATCTACAATACCACCAAGGCAGCGTTGATGATGTTTTCCAAGACGCTGGCCAATGAAGTGGTGGGCGACAATATCCGGGTGAACACCGTCAATCCGGGGCTGGTGTTGACGCCGGACTGGATCAAGACTGCCAAGCAGATTGCCGGTGAAGATGGCTGGGAGGCCCATCTGCAAGGCGTGGCCAACGAGGCCGGCGGGATGAAGCGGTTTGCCACGCCGGAGGAACTGGCCAACTTCTTCGTCTTCATGTGCTCGGACAAGGCGAGCTATTCCACTGGCAGCACGTATTTCGTGGATGGCGGCTGGCTCAAGACGGTCTGATGCTGCCGCTGTCAGGCTCTGTGCTGGGGGTGGATGTCGGCTGGTCACTGAAACAGCGGTCTAGTGGTATATGCCGCCTGACTTGGACCGCCGATACTATCCTATGGCGTATAGAACGCTGCACCTACGACGAGACGGAAAGGCGGGCCACAATTGGTCGCGTCCTTGGTGGTCAAGCCGTTCTTGCAACGGCTATTGATGGGCCGCTAGGTCCAAACTTTGAGCATATTCTCCGCTATCGAGCTGCGGAGCGGATGCTTACTCGCGGACTGCAGAGGCACATTGGTAAGCCTGGACAGACCAATTCGGGCAATGGAATAAAGCTCAATCAGAGCGCCAGCGCCTTTGCAAACGACGTATTGTCGCTGAACTCCGTCGGGCCTGCCAAACACCTTGAAGCGCTGCATAGCTCAGCTATCGTCGAAGCGTTTCCTACGTCATTTCTTGGCGTGATGGTCGGCGATCCTGCGGTAGTGCCGACGATTTCGAAGCAAAGGTCAGACCGTTATTATTCATACTTGGCAGAAAACGGTCGTCTCGCAGCGCTTCTGGATGCCTACTTGCCCGGGCGCGTTCTCGCCCAGCGCTTCCGTGAAGTTACTAATCACGACGAGAGGGCTGGTCTGGTCTGCGCGCTGACAGCTATGGCGATAGCCACTGGCGACTATTCGGCTGTTGGAGATAATGACGGCTGGATCATTCTCCCGCCCCTTCGCTTCATGGCGCCATGGGCTTCGTCCATAATTCGCGCCAATGAAGAGCCCGGTTTTACGGGTCGCTTCGTCTCCTGGAACCAAGGACGACAGCTTGTGTTGTGACGGAAGCGTCACAAACTGGAATTGATATCATGGATGTCGGTAACGAATTCGGATTTGTGCAGACTTATCTGCCCCAGCACATCATCGCCATTCGCCTGCTGATTGCGGCTGCGCTGGGCGCCATGATCGGCTTCGAGCGCGAGTTCAGTACGGCCGAAGCGGGCTTGCGGACACATATATTGGTGTCGGTAGCGGCAGCGCTGTTCACCATTCTTGCGTTCGAGATTTATCACACCATCGAGCCGGGTGGGGGCAGCGGTCCACAGGCCGATCCGATCCGTGCGGTCGAAGCAGTGACAGCCGGCATCGCATTCCTTGGGGCCGGCGCGATTTTTCGCTCTGGCGGCAGTGTGCAGGGGCTAACGACTGGTGCCGGGATGTGGCTGGCGGGTGCCGTGGGCTTGGCCACAGCCCTGGGCTATTACATCATCGCTTTTGGCGTAGCCGTACTGGCAGTGATCGTGCTCGCGGCGCTGCGGGCAGTGGCGCACAACATTATCGACCGGCGCGGCAGCAAGGATAGCACCCGACACTCTTGAGCTAGAAGCAGGCCGCGGGGAGAAGCTGAAGTTCTGGCGGCTGCGCCGAGGGACGAGCGCGCTGCCAATCTGCTTCTCCCCCCGTGCGGTTACGACCGGGAGCAGTCATAACCGCGCCCCTAAGCCAGCGCTCCCTTGGATGGAGGCTGGCGGCTCCCGAGCCGCTATGCGGTACGGGAGATTGGAGTGGCCGGAGGGACGCTTGGGAATGCTCGAGCGGTCCGAAGACCAATCTTGCAGCGTCCCTCCAGACCGGGCATGCAACCTGTGGACGCAGGAGTTACATGCCAACCGCATCCAGGCGCTGACTGCGCGCCCAGAAACTGACAAGGCTTGCCGCCTCGCGCCGATAGGCGTCGAGTGCGGCGTGCCGAATGAAAATTGCCGAGGCTCCCGCATCCTCAAGGGCTTCTCGTTGCTGGCGCTCACACGGAGGCAGCATCACGACAGTGTTGACGCCCTTCTGATAGGCAAGCGGCTGGATCGAACGGAGAAACTCGATATTGGCTTGGCTGTGAGCCTTGAGGTCGATGATTATCAAGCTCGGCCAAATAGCCACTGGGTCGGACAGGGTTGCGGTAATCGTCGAACGGGCAGTGGCAGTATCGCCATACCACTGAATGCGTGGTGCACCGTGCGCGACCAGCATACGCGTCAGCAGAGTGGCCGAGTGCTGGTCATCGTCGATGAGCGCGACGTAGGGCGCGTTATCCACATATTCGTTCAATCGAAACCCCGATGCCCGACATAGCGTCAGACATGCCGCAAAAGAGGAAAACGCGCCGGCGCTGCGAAGCCGCGGAGCCAAGCGTTACAACTAGAAATTCGGTGGTCGAAGCGTCCCGGTTGGGCCTAATAGAATCGGGACCGTGTCGTGTTCGTGACAGCGACTATTGGCGTATGCGGGAAAAGTTCCATTTGGGGCAGGCAAGCTCAGGTAAGGTTAACGTAACTGCGCTTGCGTTTTACATGTAACACGTCAAAGGTCTTCGCACCGTTGGAGATGTTTTTTGATCGAGCCCGTGCCCCAGCACGAACCCATCCTTCATGCCCTTGAGCAATTGCTCGAATGGCCGGAAATTGCTCGTTCCCCGCAACTTAGCCGGTTCCTCGCATACATTGTGCAGCGGGCACTTGAGGGGCAGGAACAGTCTATCAAGGCCTATTCCATAGCTGTGGACGTGTTTGGCCGTGGTCCGGATTTTGATCCTCAAGCGGACCCTATAGTGCGGGTGCAGGCGAGGCGATTGCGTGGTCTGTTGGATGAGTATTATCGGGGGCCAGGGTTAAAAAACGCCGTGCAGATACGGCTGCCGGTTGGGCGGTACATTCCCGATTTTGTCGTGGTTGAACCCGAGGCGGTCAGCGTTGAACCAGCCCAGCTTCCTGTCTTACGGACTCCGCATCAAGCGTCGGCTCGGCATGTCGGACCGACAATGTCATGGTATGTGCTGGCGGTTATCACCTTGGGCACGGCGATAGCAGCCTACGCGCTGGGCAACTCGGGACCGCGCCAGCAGCTGGAGGCGGCTTCGATCGGCGCCTTGCGGCGGCCTACCATCAATATAGTCGAGTTCCAAAATCTTGCCGCCGATGTGCAGCCGCCGCCGCAGGTAGCAGGTCTTGCTATTGAGCTGGTTACGGACCTTGAGCAGTTGGAAATCATAAAGACGCATTACCGTGTCGCCGACGAGGTGGTTGGCTCCGCGGAGGACTTGCCGATCAATGACTTCGTTTTAACGGGCATCGTGCGAGCCGACGACGAAGTGGTGCAATATAGCGCCATCCTAACCGAAAGCCGAACCGGCGCGGTGGTGTGGAACCAGACGCTTTCGGTGCAGGCGAGCGAGGCTGCATTGCCTGGTATTTTAGACACCGTGTCCAAGTCGTTCAGCCTCGTGCTGGGCAGTCCGCGCGGTCCGCTGCATGCGCCAGCACGTCAATTGATGTTATCCGGTGCGCTTGAGCGAGCTGATACCAATCTTTATCTGTGCCGGGTAATGTTTGATCGCTATCGCGAAACTGGCGCAGGTTCCGATGCTGCCAGCGCGAGCACCTGTTTCGCGGCACTGCCAGAGGTCGACAAGCAGAGTTCGAGCGCGCTGGCCGCCAATGCCAGCCTCCTTGCAGAACATGCCGGACCCAACATAGCCGGTGAATCGACTACGGCAGACCGGCTACGACTGGCGGAGGTTACCATCCAGCGCGCCATAGCGCTCGATCCAATCAGCGGATTTGTCTGGGAGCAACAGGCTCGCCTGCATGAGGGGCAGGGTAATCTGGAACTGGCCCGGGCCGACTTCGCGTCAGCTGTGCAGCTCAATCCGGCTAATGCCGACGCTCTGGCGGCCTTTGCGCGGCTATTGGCGCTTGCTGGCGGATTGGCAGAGGCCGAACCGATGGCGCGCGAGGCGGCCGAGCAATCGCCCGAACCATCGCCTTGGTATTTCGGTGTTCCGGCCCTGTTGGCGCTGCGCGATGGCGATCTGCGCCGCGCGGTCGATAGCGCGGAACGCTATGCGCAGGCAGACCGTGAGCTGGGGCCGATGCTCGCTATCATGGCTGCGCAGCGGGCCAGCGACCGGGCAGTGGTTAATCGCTACCTGCCGCAGGTGCTGGACGTGTCGACATTTCGGGCCCAGGGCGTGTTGCCGCGCCTGCGCGAACGCATTGGCGACGACAAGTTGATCGACGCAATACGGGCCAGCATGACCCAGGCTGGTGTGCCTTGGGCGACTATGACGCGGCCGTTTTAACGCTCAGTGTGGCGATGAGTGCGAGAACAGGTTGATCACCAGCACGCCCGAAAGGATCAGCCCCATGCCGATCAGGGCTGGCAAATCGAGCGTTTGGCCATGCAGGAAATAGGCGATGATCGAGATCAGCAGGATGCCGGCGCCGGACCAAATAGCATAGCCGATACCGACCGGGATGGTCTGCAGCGCCAGCGAGAAAAAGTAGAAGGTCACGGCATAGCCGACCACCACGATGATCGATGGGACAAGCTGGGTGAAGCCGGCAGCGGAGCGCAGGAACGAGGTGGCGATGACTTCGCCGACGATGGCAATACCAAGATAGACGGCGCCGTTCATGATGCTCTCCGTGGTCGGATGCAATCATGTACGCTGCGCCCAGAGCGGCAGGAAGTCGCGATATCTCGTATGCGTTAGCCGAAGATGGCTTGCGCCAGCGCCACAAATCGGAGCCCACGCTCCTCGAAGTTTTTGAACTGGTTGTAGCTCGGCGCTCCGGGGGAGAGGATCAGTGCATCGAATTGATGGCGGTGCTGGTGCAGCGTGTGCATGGCCGTTTCGAGGTCCGGCTCGGCAACTACGGTAATGTGCGGCGCTGCAGCGCGGGTGGCTGCGGCAAGGCGCGCGCCGGTCACCGGCAGGCAGGCGAGGGTGGTCACGCCATAGCCGGCGAGCAGGCTAGCCAGTTCGACATAATCCTGCTGCCGCTCGTGGCCGCCACCGATCAAGGCCAGGCGATAACCGCGATAGGCGGCAAGGGCGGCCTTGGTGGCTTCGGGCGTGGTCGAGATGGAGTCGTTCACGAACAGCGTGCCGCCGAACTGATGCTCTTCGAGCCGGTGCGGCAAGGGCACGAAGGCCGTGATGCCGCGCAACACGCCGTCGAGCGTAGCGCCGGCTGCCAGCGCGATGCGGGCGGCGAGGTGGGCATTGTCGAGATTATGGGCGCCCTTGAGGCGCGAGCCGGCGGCGACCTTGTCTATGGCTGCGAGTTCATCTGGTGCGAGGTCGCGGATCAGGCGGCGGTGGTCTCGAACGGCCATGGCGACGAGTGCATTACCAGTGGCGGCGGCGCCAAGGGCGACAGGGAAGCCGCCATCGCGGTCGATCAGATGCAACTTGTCCTTGTAGTAGCGCTCGAGGGAGCCGTGCCAGTCGACATGCTCGGGGTAGAGATTGGTCACCGCCGCGATGTCAGGCAGGAAGCTCATGTCGGCGGTCTGGTAGCTGGACAGCTCAAAGATCACCACGGCGTGGCGGTCGGCGATTTCGAGCGGGGCAAGACCGACATTGCCGGCGAGACCGGCATCGACGCCGGATTTGGTCAGCATCAGGTGGACCAGCGTCGCCGTGGTCGACTTGCCCTTAGTGCCGGTAATGGCGATCACGGTGCGGCCGTGGCGGTAGGCGGCGCCCCAGAGATTGAGATTGGACGACGTGGGTATGCCGGTATCGCGGGCGATGTCGAACACGTCCTTGTAGCGCGACACGCCGGGACTTTTAACGATCAGGCCAAAGCGATGGGCGCGGATGGCGGCGGGTAGGTCGGCGGGGGCGATAGCTTCGGTGTCGGGAATGGTGTTGTCGCCGCTATCGACGGTGACGAACACCTTGAGGTCAGGCTGGCGGGCCTTGAGAAAGGCGCGGGTGGACAGCGCTTCGCGCCCTGCGCCGTACAGCAGGATCGGTTCTTCAAACCGCATAGGCGGCCACCTTGGCGGCGAGCGCCGGAGGAATGTGGTGGTCGTGGCTATCGGTCAGGCATTCGGCCATCGCGATCTGCAATTTGGGTTCGCCGTATTGTGCGAGGAGGTCCGCCTTGACGGCTTTCACCACGGCGGCCTCGTGCCAGTCGGCGTGTCGCGTCAGCGTATAAAGGCAGGCGGCCGCTTCGAGAATTTCACCAACGCATTCCCAGGGCTTTTGCCCGGCAAGACCGGCCAGTTCGCGGAACGAGGCTTCGTTGGCGGGATTGTCCAGCAGGTTTTTGCCGAAGATCGACAACAGGCGGTCCTTGGCCATGAAGGGCGCGAAGATCAAGAACACGAAGTGACACTTGGGGCATTCACCGCACCATAGCGGGCCATCGTGGCCGGCGAGGCGGAAATTGCGATTGCAGCTGGAGAAGACGCGGTCGAACTTGGTCTCGTGGGTGAACAGCGAGGCAATGCGGGCTTCGGAATAAGGGCGCAGCAGCGAGAAGTATTTCAGGGCGCCGCCAGTGGCATCGCTGAGCACCGAGGCGATCAGCAGTTCGAAGCCGAGCGACTTGGAATATTGGTGATTGGTCTCGCGGCCGTCAAAGGTGACATTGCCCTCACTGGCCGAGCGCTCGTTGCTGAGCACGATCTGGTCGTAGCCATAGAGCAGGGCGCAGAGTGAGGCGATCATCGAGTTGATGGCGGTCGAGGGCACGTGGCCGTTGTAATAGCCGGGCTCCTTGCCGAGCCGGATCATTTCGGGATCGAGCGTGCGGGTGACGTAGATTGGAGGCGTGCCGATCTTGTCGACCGAGGTCAGGATGGGGCCCTTGGGATTGACCGCGAAGGGGGTGAAGTCGACGCCGGTATGGGTCAGCAGGTCGACGCTAACGAGGGAGTCCTTGCCGCCGCCGATCGGCAGCAGCGTGCGATCTGGCAGAGTGATGGCGGGGCGGGAAGCCTCTGCGTCATGCGGGGAATGGATGGAAAGCTTGCCGAAGCGCATCAGATTGTTGCGGGCGTAGAACTCGCCGAGGCCGTTTTCATAGACGTCGATGGCAAAGGCGCGCTCGGCCTCGCTCAGCGCGATATTGGGCGCGACGATTTCGAAGGGCGCGCGGAGCTTGAAGTAGCTGACGCCGAGGACAATTGCAGTGAGATCGAGCAACTTGCGGAACGAGGTGCTTCCGGCAGACGCGAGGTCCGCACCAGCCGGGAATCCAAGCGTTTCAACGAAGTGCAGATCGCCCAGGGCATAGCTAAAGCTGGCGATGCCGCTCGCGGGATCGAAGACGGGGCGCTCGATTAGGAATTGTTCGGTCAAGGCTGGGATCACTCGGGTTCGCTCAATCATATAGGTGATTTGCTGACGTGGCGGGAGTAGGGCGCTGAACTTCGAGCACTGTCGTACCAGTCGATACCCTCCCCCTCGAGGGGAGGGATCAAGGGAGGGGGAGGGTGGCCCGGATATCGTGGCTAAACGACACCCCCACCCAGCCTCCCCGTCGAGGGGGAGGTGCAGATCGAGTTTGTGGTGCGGCTGGGCCGTTCATGGCCTGCTAGCCTAAAATCGCTCCACTGGAGCGATTTTGCGCGATGCGCCGGC
>JAQGKG010000217.1 GCA_028290245.1 Devosia sp.
TGAAAAACCTCGTCGGAATTTGCAAGAAATCAAATGGATGGCATTCATTTTCTTGCAAATCCAGCCGTCACCAATCCGTAAATTGCTCAGACAGATCAAGGGCTTGCGAGTTTTTCAGCGTGGACTCGGTAGCCACAGACTTGCTGGCCTCGGACAGTGTCTCTGCCATCCGCGTCACCGCTTCGAGCAGGCATTCTTGATGCATTTAAAAAGCGAGAACACCTTAACACTTTGATTCTTTTGATGCAGCGAGTTAGGTATAGGCAAAGGTTTGAAGCAAGTCCATAGTGCATGAACATGTTCATGCAGTCTTCAGCCATGACCATTAACAAGTCATTTACGACTTTAACCAACACATCACACAATATTTCAAATCCTATAGGTTTTTGGCTAATTTGCTCGACGATGCGGTAGGTTGTTTGCGCGATCAATTGGATGCGTGGATTGCGAGAACCTAGCCTTCAATTCCAAACGCGTGCACACAAAATAAAAACACGGATTCGCCGGGGTCGTTGTAATACGCTGTCGTCCACGATCAACCCAAGAAGGAGTCAACATGACCAAACGTGCACTATGTATCGGGATCAACAACTATCCCGGCACTGATATGGACCTCAACGGATGCATCAACGACGCCAATGACTGGGCCTTGGAACTGGACAGTCGCGGTTATACGGTCAGCAAGCTGATTGACAAGGAGGCGACCAAGGCTGCGATGGTCGCCGGCTTCAAGAAGGTGATTGGCGGCGCCGCAAACGGCGACGTTGTCGTGATCACCTACTCGGGCCATGGAACTTACGTACCTGACATCAACGGCGATGAGATCGACGGGCTTGATGAAGCCCTGTGTCCCTACGATCTCCAGAGCGGCGGTGCCGCATTGATCGACGACGAGATTCACCAGCTGTTCGCCGCTCGCGCGCCCGGGGTGCGCTTGGTGCTCATTTCCGACAGCTGCCACTCCGGGACGGTCACGCGAGCGGCTGCTCCGGACCCCGATGCGGACGCCGTCGCCATCCCACGTTTCATGCCCATGGGAAACTGGCTTCCTCCTGATCAGCTGCCGCGCGGTGCAAGCGGCAAGCCGCTGGCGAGTGTTGCTGTGACCAGCGGCGCTTCGCCCTTTACCAACGCCCTGTCACGCATGGCGGGGGACCTGCTCATTGCAGGCTGCAAGGAAGGGCCGAACAATTTCAGCTATGACGCAAAAATCAAGGGCCGCGCGAATGGCGCCTTTAGCTACTACGCGTTGAAGACTCTCAAAACCTTGACGCCAGGAGCGACCTACGCCGACTGGATAGCCGCGATCAATCCGGCATTTCTGCCATCCGTGTCATACCCCCAAAGCCCACAGGTTGTCGGCACGACTGAAGCCAGGCAGCAGAAAGTCTTCGCCTAGCTCCATTTCTTCGGCTTGGAAGGCATGAACAAGTCAACAGGGGCGATCAAATGGCCGATATCCAGATCAAGCTGACGGGGCGAGAACTTCCGGCACGCCTTCCCGCCTTGCTGACGACGAGCACCCGATCCGGCGATGCCGCAACTGACGAGTTCTTGCCCCCGGGCTACCTGACGCCAAAGTCGACCTTCGACGTCAGCGCCGGGATGCGCAGCGCTGGCGATTCTGGCGTCAACCTGCAGCGAAAAGCCGCTGACACCGAGATCGTCGTTCTCGAGCTGGCCGATGGCAGTACGTTCATCACGAGTGCGGCGCGACTGCAGGCGTCTCTCAGGCAAAGCCGGCCCGAACTGCTTGGACCCAACGATGAGATTCTCGTGGACCGGCTGAGCTACGAAGGCAGCAGTAGCCGCGGCATTCTCACGACGACAGTCGGTGGGCTGGTTTCAAAGGTATTCACGTTCGTCGTTTCGGGTGGCGGGCTCGATCCCATCGCCGACACGATCAAGGACGTGGCACAGGCCGGTATTACCTGGGCAGGCACCCAGGCGCTGATGAGCGCCATAGAAAGCCGGCTGCTCAAGAAGCCAGGGTTGTATCGCTGGGCAGGTTATAGCGGTACCGTGGGCGAGCTCAAGGACGAGCAACCGACTGTGCCCACTGATGCAGCCGAGGCGAAAAAAGCGCCGTTGCTGGTGTTCGTGCATGGAACAGGCTCGAGCACCCTTGGAAGCTTCGGCGACCTTCGCTCGAGCGGTCAAGACGTGTGGGCAGCACTGGAGGCACGGTTTGGTCAGCGGATCTACGCTTTCGAACACAAGACCTTCTCCGAGAGCCCGATCCAAAACGCGCTCGCGCTTCTGAAAGCGCTTCCCGAGGGCGCGCACGTCAATTTCGTGTCCCATTCGCGTGGCGGACTTGTCGTCGACCTGCTGTGCCTCGACGACTTTGACCGGCTGATCCCTGACTACAAGTTCGGCTTCGAGGGAATTGGCGATCCTGATGAGAATGCGACCACGCGCGTCATCGAGGAGCTTGACACTGCTCACACCCAGCACAGGCGTGATTTGCAAGAACTCGCTACTTTGCTGCGAAAAAAGCGGCTGGTGATCGAGCGCTATGTCCGCATCGCGAGTCCCGCCCACGGAACGCTCCTGGCGAGCGGGAACTTCGATCTGTTCCTGTCTGGCGTGCTGACGCTGATCGGGCAAGTGCCGTTCCTGTTTGGCAATCCGTACTACTCGGCATTCAAGCGGATCGTCATCGAGATCGCGAAAAACCGCACCGATCCGCACCTGGTCCCTGGCATCGAGGCCATGCTTCCCGATTCGCCCATGGCAGGGCTGCTACGCGAGTCCGCAGTACGCCCGGGCATTCAGATGGCAGTGATCGCCGGCGACATCCAGGGGGGGAACCTGCTCAGAAAGCTGGGCGTGTTGCTCACCGACTTCGTATTTTTCGACAACGTCGACAACGACCTTGTGGTCGACACGCCTGCGATGCTCGCTGGCATCGCGACGAAGGCCGCTGCGCAGGTGCTTTTCGATCGCGGCGCCAATGTCTCGCACTTTCGCTACTTTGCCAATCACGACACGCGTGCGGCATTGCGCGACTGGCTCATCAAGGATAAACCGAAAGAACTTGCAGTCTTTCGCCCGCTGCCCGAGCGCGCCCAGGATCTCGTGGCGCTGCAAAGCTCTGCGAGCCGCGATGCGCAGGCCCTCGATCGTCCGGTCGTGGTCGTCCTTCCTGGGGTGATGGGTTCGCATTTGCGTGTGAACAGCCGCAACCGCGTGTGGTTCGATCCCATCAACATCGCCTCCGGGGGCTTGGAGAAGATTAGGTGGGACGAGCCCAACGTCGAGGCAGAAGGGCTGTTCGCGATGTCGTACGGACAGTTGTGCGGCCAACTCGCCAAGAGCCATCGCGTTGAGAGTTTCTCCTACGACTGGCGCCAGCCGCTCGATGTCCTGGCTGAGCGCCTGGGGGAGTTCCTAACACGGCTCATGCGCGAGACGGACAAGCCGATCCGCCTGCTTGCGCACAGCATGGGCGGACTCGTGGTCCGCGCCTGCATCCATAAGCGCCGCGCAGTGATGGACGAACTGATGCGGCGTGAGGGTGCCCGGTTTGTGATGCTCGGCACGCCGAACCAGGGCGCCCACTCGATGGTCGAAAACCTGCTGGGCAAGGGTTCGACGCTGCGCATGCTGGTGCGTTTGGACCTCAAGCACACGATGGAGCAGGTGCTGGAAATCGTATCAGGCTTTCGCGGCGCCCTGCAACTGCTGCCCAAGGGCGATTTCAAAGATACGTTTCAGGGGCAGGACGACGGTGGCGGCGTTTTTAATTACCAGCGTGCGCAAACATGGGTGGATTTCAGGGCCAACGTTCGGGATCTGTGGTTCGGCAACGGCAAGTCTGGCCAGCCCGAGCAGATGGTGCTCGATTCGGCGAACTGGCTTTGGAGTGCGGACGGCCCGGGAGCCCCGAAGCTGCCTACCGAATACGAGAAGAAAACAAGCTACGTTTTTGGCGTCGCCCGCAATACACCATGTGGGGTCCGCAACGACCCAGGACGGGTGCGAATGGTGGGCACAACCCGAGGCGACGGCACGGTCACATGGGATTCAGGCCGCATCGGTGGCATTGGCCAGTTCTTCTACATGCAGGCCGAGCACGGCGACCTGGCGGCGACGTCAGAGCATTTCCCGGCCCTGGTCGAACTGCTGACCACGGGCACCACTGCAAAATTGCTCAAACAGCCGCCAGCGACCCGGGACATCGGTCCGGCAAAGCCGCTGCTCTACGATGCAGGTCCGCCGACGGTCGATGACCCCGACGCGATCGAGCGGACCTTGCTCGGCGGCTCGCAGCGCCAACGTGCCGTCCCGCGTGCCAAGCGCCGGCTCGAAGTCGCCGTGCGGGCCTGCGACCTGCGCTTCGTTTCCATACCGATCATGGTGGGCCACTACGAGCAAGATCCCATTGCCGGCCCGGAAGGCCTGATCGACAGCGAACTGCTGGACGGCGATCTGCGCGAGCGACACAGCCTTGGCCTCTACGCGGGTCCGCGCGGTACCGCAACCGTCGTGCTGCGTCCACCAAATGCTGCTGAGACGGCGCGCGGCAGCATGAGCGGTGCCGTCGTCACAGGGCTGGGCTCTTACGACGTCCCGCTCAATGTCTCCGACTTGGTTGATGCCGTGCGCACTGGCACGCTGCGCTACTTGCTCCAGGTGATCGATGTCCTGGGCAAGGAAGAGCGCGAGATTCCGCTTGCCACGCTGTTGATTGGCTACTACTCATCAGCCAACCTTGGGATCGATGCTTCGGTGGAAGCACTGGTGCAAGGCGTTGTCGAGGCAAATGCGAGCTTCTATGAGACCACGCGTCTCAATATCAGGGTCGGCCGCCTCGAAATTGTCGAGCTCTACCTTGACACCGCGATCACGGCGGCTTACGAGCTTCGCAGAATGAGCGCGAAGCTGGCAGAGCGCGCCGAACGCGCTGGCACGACGTTGATTTGTCAAGGAGAACTGCGGCACGATAAAAGCAACAGCGCGCGCCAGCGCCTTTTCGATGACCGCTCGACGAGCTACTGGCCGCGCCTGATCGTGACCGATGCTGACCGGCGCGACGACCTGTGCCCGCCCGAATGCTACAAGTCAGTGTGTCCGCCCGGTGGTGGCAATGACGCGGGCATGGTCGCCGGCAGCGACGGCGATGAGCCGGTAGACCCACGGGCTCCAATAGCCGACCGCCTGCGCTACCTCTACATTGGGGCCCGCGCACGGGCCGAATCGGTGGCGCAGCAGCGCCAGCCCGGACTGGTCGAAACGCTGGTGAGGCAGCAGATCCACGTCAAAGCCTACCAGGAAGACATCGGGCGCATGCTGTTCCAGCTGATGGTGCCGCATGACTTCAAGGAGGCGGCGCGCCAGCTCGACCGCCTGGTGCTGGTCGTTGACAGCTACACGTCCAACCTGCCGTGGGAACTGATGCTGGCAGACGATCTGACCGGCCGCAATGGCGACAAATGCCCGCTTGCCGTGCGTACCGCAGTGGTACGCCAGTTCGCATCGTCGACCTTCAGGCGCAATGTGCGCCAAGTGATGAACCGCACTGCGCTCGTCATCGGCAATCCATCCGTCGAAGGCTTCGGAAACGCGTTCCCACGTCCTGACGGTCAGAAGCGGGCTGACCCACCTGTCCTAGGAAACGCGCAATCCGAAGCCGAGGCGACCGTGCTAACCCTCAAGGGCCTTGGCTACGACGTCAAGGACGTGATCGGCGAGGAATTCCGAGCAATCGACGTGTTTGCGAAGCTCTACCACCAGCCTTATCGCATCCTCCATATTTCGGCACATGGGGTATTCGGTGTGCGCCACCGCGACGCTCGCCTGCGCAGCGGAGTCGTACTGTCCGACGGCTTGCTTATCACCGCAGCAGAAGTGGCAGCCATGGAGTCCGTCCCTGAGCTTGTCTTTCTGAACTGCTGCCATCTCGGGACCGTCGACCAGTCGACCGGCCGCGGTGCCAACAAGCTCGCAGCCAGTGTTGCGCGTGAGCTGATCGATATCGGGGTACGGTGCGTGATCGTCGCTGGCTGGGCGGTCGACGACGCCAAGGCAGCGCTCTTCGGCCAGACCTTTTATCAGGAACTGCTGCTGCGCCGACGCAGCTTCGGCAGCGCTGTATTCGCTGCCCGAAAAGCCGTCTGGGAGGAAGATGCAACGGACATCACCTGGGGGGCATTCCAGGCCTACGGCGAGCCGGGCTGGTTCGCAGAGCCGCGCGGCGATGGTTTCGGCAGTACCCAGAGCGATTCGGAGTTCGTGTCCCCGGATGAGCTGCTGGATGCCTTGGCAAGGGTCCGTGCGTCCATATCGCTCAGGAACGTGCGCCAGACGGAGGCTGGCTTGCTGGCGAAGGCCGAACACGTGCAGCATCTCATCGACAAGCGCGCGCTGCCTGCATGGCGCGCGTTACCGGAAGTGCAATCCGCACTTGCAACCACCTGGCATCAACTCGGCAGGCTGGACAAGGCTCGGGAAGCGTTCCTGGCGGCCATTCAGGCGCAGGGTGACCTGGGGCGCGTACCGGTCAAGGATATCGAGCAGCTTGCGAACGTCGAGGCCCTGCTGGGCGATCGCATGTCAAAAGCCGAACCGAGCGGCAAGTCCGATGAGGAAGCGCTTCGCTACATGGCCTTGGCCATCTCGCGCTTGGAGCGCCTGGGCGAGATTGTCAGCGGCCAGGTCAACGGTGATGGGGCGACGATCCCCAAAGACAAGAACCCCGAGCGCAATGCGCTGATCGGGAGCGCCTGGAAGCGAAAGGCCGGGGTGTATGCGCGCCAATTGTTGCGCCTTGGTGCGGCGAATGCCAATGCCGCAGCAATCGGGCGCAAGATGGAAGATGCGCTCGCGTGCAGCGCGGCCGCCTACCGCACCGTAGAAAGCAGCGCCGATAATGCCAGCCTGGACGCGTACCTCGTCCTCAATCGGCTGGCGATTGACTTGCTCACGCCTTGGGATTCGGCCGAGCTCAAGGACGCAGCGATTGCGATGGCGATTCGTTGCCGGCAGGTTTCGGCGCAAAAATTCGCCGCGAGTTCGAGCATCTGGGACGCGGCGATGCAGGCTGACGCCGTCCTCGTGGAGAGGTTGATAGACGGCAGCTTTGGTGCCGCGAATGCAAAGACCCGCTACGCCACCTTTGAGGAGGTGGTCAAGGCGTATTTCGATGCCTTGTCAAACCTGACGATCAAGCCATCGGAGTTTGAATCGGTGGTAGCGCAGGTGGAATTGCTCAGAACGTTCTTCGAGGCGAAGAATGTTGCCCACCCTGAAGCAGGGTTGCGTAGAACAGCGGAACAATTGCGTGCCCTCATAGGCGTACTTCAGCCGACACGGACACGGACACGCGAGACGCGCGGCAGCGGCCCTGATGGACCTGATGGCAATGGTAGACCGGATCACGGTGAGGACGGCAACACACCAACCTCGGGGCCAGGCGATACGACGTTGGGTGCATCGCAGCCATCAACATCCGCTCCGCTGCGTGCGGCCAAGTCAGCACCACGACCCAAGGTAGCAACGTCGCCGCCATCAAAACGGCAAGGCAAGGCATCGATCAAGCGTGGATCTGAGCCGGGAGCGACATGATTTGCACCCAGGTTGTTCAAGACTGGTAGCGGCGTCAACCCGTCGGTAGGCAACAATTAATTATTGACGCGCCACGCAATGCCCTTGACTTCCAGGAGGGAACGGAGCCTTCGTCGCAAGTGACGCCATCTAAACCGCAGGAGAGTGCATGGGTACCCGCCTTCGCTATCGACGCCGCCCCGATCGGCCTGTGACCGCAGTGCGGCTTGACCTCGACATCGACGGGTTCAGTTTCCGCAAATGGGGTGACGTGCAGTGGTGCAAACGCGGCGACTGGCTGGTGGATAACGAGGGTGATGTTTATACGGTCGACGCCGACGTGTTCGTTCGTACATACAGAAAAACCGGTCCAGGTACGTTCGTTAAGGGCACAGCGGTGTGGGCTGAGGCCGCGACCTCGCCGGGGCGTGTTGTCACCAAGGAAGGCAGCACCAACTACGAAACGGGCGACTACATCGTCTCGAACAACGAGGATGGGACCGACGCATATGCGATTGGTAAGGTGAAATTCGAGTCGATGTACGAGCGGGACAAATAGTGGTTCGCGTTCTGGCACAGGATAACGGCGAAAGCAGTTTGAAAGTTCTTTGAGCACGCCTCGATTTCGCCGCCACGCGCCTTGACGTTTTGGCCGGCAATATAGACATCCAGTCTCAAGGCGCCGTCCGAGGCGGGTTGCGCAGCGCCAGGGAAATGCTCAGCGACTTTTGAAGATAGCAGGCGGTATCCCTGGAGGGCGTAAAGCTTGCAACCCTCTTTAAATTCGGTCAATATTCAGGCGCTACGCGCTGCTCTGGCAAGCGACGCGACGGCGCAAGGCAGCGTCGTTCAAACAAAGCGTTTTGTATTGATCTACCTACGAAGATATTGTGATTGCCAGGAAGCAGCCCGTCGGGGATACCGGCTGACGGCTATGAGCTGCCGGTCAACGTCTCCACACGAAGGTCAGCAAAATCACCATAATCGGACCATGCCAGTGCAGGACTACGGTTGCGACTCAGCAGCTACTGAACCCGCGCTCTGCTCTGCCAGAGATCCAGTTCGAGGGAGCACACTTCATGACTTCTATCCCATTTGAGCCGCTTCATTATGAGGAGGCGCTGGACCAATTACGGGCTGGATACAACCGCGGCTTGGTTGTGCCATTCATCGGCTCAGGGGTCAGTGCGCCTTGGCTGCCCTCATGGTCCGAACTAGTCAAGACTCTGGCTCAAGAAGCAGGCTTGAAGGATCTGCAATTGCCAAAGCGCCCGACCGATCAACAACTGATCCTTGCCTCCGAACGCATAGTCTGGAGCTTCCGGACTCAGGGACGACCGCTGGAAAAAGCTATAAGGCAGGCTTTTTTCAGGCCGGCAAACGAAACCGACGAAGTGCCGCAGGCAACACTGGCATTGGCGTCGATCTGGTGGCCTTTGGTCCTAACGACCAACTATGACACGCTGTTTCATGAAGCGTTCAATCGACGACATCACCGTGCCAAACATGACGATGATGGCTTGGCCCCCGTGGGCCGAAGTTCTGCAGACTGCCACACGGTGCTGGCGTCGCTCGCGTCACCCGTTCGCCCACTGCTGTGGGCTCTGCAGGGCTATCTCGGCAGTAGCCTGAACGGAAATGATCTGAACGCAGAGATTGTTCTTGGCTATGAGCATTACCGGCGGGCCAGCTTTGAGAATCCTGGCTTCCGCGCGGCTTTCACCGAGGTCTACCGCAACCGCTCGTTGTTTTTTGCCGGCGCAGGGCTCGGCGAGGAATACTTCCGTAGCCTGTTCGGCGAGTCTATCGTCCGACTCGGAATCAATCAACATGCACATTGCGCGCTTGTCAATGCGAAGGACCTAGAGCGGAACCCGCCTTGGTTTATGCATACGCGGATGAACATCATCGTGCTGACCTACGAGGACAAGCCTAATGAGCCAAAATACAGCGGATTCGCACCATGCCTGCGAAAAATCGCAGATGCCTTAAACGAGCCACCCCGCAGCGCATGGCGGTACTCGATGCGCGCGACGATACCGCCAGTGACCGTCGAAATAGAGCCGACGCCTCTACCGCAAGCAGTCGGCAATGGACACTGGGTTGTGGGCAGTTCCGGTTGTAGAAAATCTGGGGAACTACTCATCAGCGGCGATGTTCCCGCCGAACTGCGTGGATCGGACATTGCCGTCGCAGGTCATCCGCAACTCAGGCGTGTAGATCACAAGCCTGTCCTGCTGGCCATCGCACGCCAAAGTCATGGAGCGAGCAACCGCCACCACCGAGACCTGCGCGATGTTGCTAAAGTCACCGCGAGTGCGCTCCAGGTGGCTGCGGAAGAAGGGGCCACGACGGTATCCTTCATGTTGCTCAGCGCGAGTGTGCATGCAGGGCGCTGGCCGCGCGTGTTTTCGCTCATCGAAATGCTTAGAGGCATTCGGCGCTTCGTCAATAACCGACCTGCCGGATCGCAGAGAGAAATCCGGATTGTCATCCATGACACAGCCGCTGCACGTCCCCCCGATTGTGACCCCAACCGCTCTGTGTGGTACGCAATTGAGAGTCGACGGTTAGACCCTTGCGAATTACTTGATTGCAAGGACTTGCGGTTCTATGTCGACATTGATATTGGCGGGACTGCCGTGCGCACTACGATGTACCTAGACGAGGACAAGACCTTGCGGCAAGTCGCGATATACTTTCAGCTGGAGGGGCTTTGGAAGGCTGAGCTCACACCGAATCCGGCGCCAAGCCGAGAAAAGTGGCTGCCATCGCTTGACGTGTCTCTGCTCGATGCTGGCGTTGTACCGGGTGCGACGTTGAAGTTCACGCAAGGATCGAATGTTTGAATACATCCGCAAGTGCCGGACTTTCGGCATCCACTCCATGCGCCTGATGACGCACATCGGCAAGATCACATCCGGGTATTTGCCGTGCTTGAACAGGTCGCGCAGCACGTTGTCGGCAATGCCCCAGATGAATGAGACGATTTTGTTGCTTGTTGTTGGGCCCACTGTCTTCTTTGCTCTCGTGAGATTCGTAAAGGCACGGCGGCTGGTAGCTGCTGAATGATGCCGATGCTTGTTGTAGGCGTTTAAGCCATTTCGTTATACACATGGTGGCTCAGTGCCTGAGCCGGCGCCTCGACAGCATCGAGACGGTGCGCAGCGAGGTCGCTGCCTGGCAGGCCCGCCGCGACAACCTTCAAGCCAAAGTCAACTGGCAATTCACCACCAAGGATGCCCGGGTCAAGCTCAAACGACTTTACCCGACAACTATCTCATGACGCGACACTAGTCTCAGATCCGTTTTTAACCAGATTTAGCGGCTTGGATCGTGAGCTGCTTTTCGGGGCTATCGCTTCAGTCGTCGTAAAGGTCTCATCTCGATGAACTACGACGAATTTTTTGGTGAGGCAGCGAGACTGAATTTACGGCCACCTCAATTAGCCGTGGCCGTCGAATACCACTCATCTTTAGACAACGAGGCGCTGTTCCAGCTTCCGCTCCTTGCCATGGTAATTCTGACGCTTTCAAAGAGCGGCAGTAAACCAAAATCTGCGGAACTCGGACAGCTGGTTGGCGAATGCCTGGAGCGAACCGTGGTTGGCTTCAAAGGATCATCTCAAGATATTGGTTGGTCAGCCAATTTGAGGATCCGTACTGTAAAAGCACTGACATTTCTCGAACGAGTAGGGTTCATTGCTGTAGGTAGTCACGACGGACGCGTCTCTATCGAGACTCAAGGGCGTTCGGTTATTGATCGAGTCCTTGATCATGATTCTCCACTGGCAACAGCACTGCTTACAGTCGAGCGCAGCTACGAAAATATAAGAGCGGAACGACGAATCCGCGCGGAGGTCTGATGAAGCTCATTTCATTAAAATTGAATGCAAGAGGGGTGAATGGATGGGAGAGCCCGTTGCTTGAATTCGGGCACCGCACCACATCTCTGCACGCGCCAAACGGAAGTGGCAAGACTCCACTCGTCCAAGCTATCCCGTTCTGCTTTGGATTCGATGCGAAGTTTCAAAAT
>JAQGKG010000221.1 GCA_028290245.1 Devosia sp.
AATGCTGGCGGCTTCGACAGCTGGGCGCTGGAAAAACTTTGGATTTTCTCGATGGCTGAATTGTCGCCCCACGTGCTGGGCGGTACCTCCCCCTCGACGGGGGAGGCTAGGAGGGGGTGTGGTTAGCCCGGATATAGTGGCCAAACATCCCCCTTACCGTCTCGCAAGGGGACTGTTTACTCTGAGTGATCCGGCTCTATCGTACCCTCGCCCCTGAGGGGAGAGGGGAGGGGTTCAAAGGTCCGTTGCGGCAGAGTGGTCAAGCGGACCTATGAACCCCTCACCGTCGCTTGCGCGCCGACCTCTCAGGGGCGAGGTGGCGACTGTCCTGGCTTTCTGGAAGCCCGATAGATTGTTCCAGCGTTCAAAGTGAACTCCCCCGCAAGGGGGAGGGTGACGACTGAGAATTCATCGGCTTGGCTATGACAAGCTATGTTGCGAGGTAAGGAACAGTTACCGCCCCAACGCCCCCAACGCCGGCCGCAAGTGCCCCCTATGCTCGACCAACAACCCCTGCGCCAAACCCAAATCCGCACCAGCCGCAATCAACACCGCCAACTTCACTCCACCACCAGCCTGATCCAGCGCTGCACCGGCCTCATTCTCACCGACCCCGCTCACCGCCATCACAATCCCCTTGGCGCGCCCCTGCAGCTTGAGATTATCCGCCACCACATTGACCATATACCCATCATGCACATGACCCAGATGCACCGCCATCATGGTCGACAGCATGTTCAGCGCGATCTTCTGCGCCGTTCCCGCACCCATCCGCGTCGAGCCGGCGATCACTTCCGGCGGCGTCGGCAGGCAAAGCGCCACATCGACCAGACCGAACAATGCCGCGCCGCGATTGTTGCTGATCCCGACAGTCTTCGCCCCTGCGGCGCGCGCTGCTTCCACAGCTGCCAAAGGATATGGCGTGTAGCCGCTCGCTGTCAGCGCAATGACGCAATCATTCGGCCCAACCTGCAGCGCGGCGATCTCGGCGCGCGCCGCGTCGCCATCATCCTCCGGCCCGCCCCGCATTTCGCTCAGCATCGCCATGCCGCCGGCCAGCAACACCTTGATGCGGTCGGGCGCGATGCCATATGTCCCTGGCAATTCCAGCGCATCGGCCAGCGCCATCAGTCCGGAACTGCCCGCCGCCGCATAGATCAGCCGTCCACCCGCATCCCAAGCGGCTGCGGCCAGCTTGGCAGCCTCGGCAATAGCCGGAACGGCCGTCTGCACAGCCAGCGCCGCCTCGGCCTGGGCCACGGCGAGAATCGCCAGCGCCTCCTCTGCCGGCTTCGTGTCGAAACCCTTCGCGCTCCGGTGGATCATCTCGGTCTGGGTAGCGCTCATATCGGGTCTCCTGCAGGTCGATAATGCCAAAATCATACCACTTGTCCAGCCGTAGGCCGCTTACGCTGGAAATCCGGTGGAAGAATTTGCTCAAAACCTCAACTAGCGCAGCGGCATGGTGCCATTGTGAGCAAGCTGGATTTAGGTCTTGGTGAATGGTATGTTATTGGTATTATAGATGGTACGCGGTAAAAACACTTAGTTCTGACCGAAACGGGCGAGGGGGCAAGATTGGCAGACGTGTCGAACGGTTTCTTTGCCGATGGTCCGGTTGTGCTGCCTTCGGGCGGGCCGCTCTATCTCCAGCTCCAGCGCTGGATCGAAGATGCCATTCATAGCGGCTCTGTCAGCCCCGGCGATGCGCTGCCCTCCGAGCGCGATCTGGCCACGAAGGTCGATGTATCCCGCGTCACCGTGCGTAAGGCCGTGCTGCAACTGGTCAAGGATGGCGTGCTGGTGCAGCGCCACGGCTCGGGCACCTTCGTGGCGCCCCTGACCCAGCGCGTCGAGCAGTCGCTGTCGCAACTCACCTCATTCACCGAAGACATGGCGCGCCGCGGCATGGCCGTCCGGGCCGAATGGCTCGATCGCGGTTTATATCTGCCGTCACCAGAAGAGACTGTCATTCTCGGCCTCAGCTCAGGCGAGCAAGCGGCACGGATTTCCCGGCTTCGTCTCACCGGCGATACGCCCCTCGCCATCGAGCGCGCCAGCCTCAGCTCATACGTGCTGCCCGATCCCGCCAGCATCGGCGACAGCCTCTATAAGCATCTCGACAAGTCGGGCAATCGCCCGGTTCGCGCTATCCAGCGCATTCGCGCCGCCAATCTGGGCAGTGAGGATGCGGACCTGTTGCAGGTGCCGGTCGGGTCGGCCGGGCTCAACATCGAGCGCACATCTTACCTAGCCTCCGGCCGCGTCATCGAATTCACCCGCTCGATCTACCGGGGCGACACCTATGATTTCCTCGCAGAGCTCCGGCTTGGCGACTCGTCCGGCAATGGAGGCGGGAAGACATGAGAATGAAGCACGCAATTGTCTGCTTGCTGGGCGGCTTGACGCTTGCCACCATGGCTGAACCGGCAAGTGCCCAGCCTGTGACCTATAAGGTAGATCTGCTCTACGAGAAGATTGTCGACGGCCCGCGGCCGAGAAAAACAGTCCGCGTGACCCTGCGAGCCCCCAGTCCTCGCGTTGCGGAATTCATATGTGACAACTCCTTGCTCAAGTTGAGCAGGAATCTTTTGGCGGAAAACCCCAAGGCGCTCGGTTTGACCGGCAACTGGATGGCTGGCAGCGGCCAGTGCGTTAGGGGCCAGGACGGAAACGTCGAGATGAATGTCGAAGCGTCGTCCGGAGGAAGTAACTAATATGGGCAAGATTACTGGCTTCGAGGCCGACCGTATCGACCCTGCGCACGACAACCAAACCTTCATGCGCCAGGAAATCGAAGCCATTCCGAGCGTCGTTGCCAATTTCCTCGACCAGAGCGGCGCCACCCTCGATGCCGCCGCCTCCGTTCTGCGCCAGCGCAACCCGGCTCTCGTCGCCACGGTCGCGCGCGGCTCATCCGACCACGCCTGCGCCTACCTAAAATATGCCATCGAGCTGACCCTTGGCCTTCCCGTCGCCTCGATCGGTCCATCCATAGCCTCGATTTATGGCAAGGATCTTAAGCTCGACCGCGCTGTAGCCATCGCCATTTCCCAGTCCGGCAAAAGCCCCGACATCGTCGGCATGACCCAGTCCGCCCGCCGCTCGGGCGCCACCACCATCGCCATCACCAACACCGCCGGCTCGCCCCTGGCCGATGCCTCCGACTTCACCATCGACCTGCATGCCGGTGTCGAAAAGTCAGTCGCCGCCACCAAGACCTTCGTCACCTCGGTCGTCGCCGGCCTGTCGCTGGTCGCCCGCTGGAGCGGCGACGAGGCGCTCAATGCTGCCGTCAATGACCTTCCAAATTCCCTCGCCAAGGCCGTAGCCTGCGACTGGTCCGAAATGATCGCGGCACTCGACGGCCACAACGCACTCTATGTACTCGGCCGCGGGCCCGGCTTCGCCATCGCCAACGAGGCAGCGCTTAAGTTCAAGGAAACCTGCAATATCCAGGCCGAATCCTACAGCGCCGCAGAAGTGATGCACGGCCCTGTTGCCATCGTCACGCCCGGCTATCCGGTGCTCGGCCTCGCCGCCCGCGACGCCGCTGAAGCCTCCGTCGCCGACATGACGCACAAACTAGCCGGGCAGGGCGCACTCGCCTTCCTGACCAGCGACCGCCCCGGCGCCGCGCGAGCGCTGCCATTCGCCGCCACCGGTCACCCGATCACCGATCCATTGTCGCTGATCGTCTCCTTCTATGGCTTCGTCGAAGCGCTGTCGCGCCATCGCGGCCTCAACCCTGATGTGCCACCAGCCCTGAAGAAGGTCACCGAAACCGTATGAGCGACCTGCTGGCCATTTCTGGCGCCCGCATCTTCGACGGGCATCTTTGGCATGACAATGCAGCACTGCTGGTCGAGTTCGGCCACGTCAGCGGCATTGTTCGTTCAGATGCCGTCCCAGCCCGTTCAGAATCCGTTCATCTGGAGGGCGGAATGCTGGTTCCGGGCTTCATCGACCTGCAGGTGAATGGAGGCGGCGGCGTGCTTTTCAACAACGCCCCGACTGTCGAATCCATTCGCACCATCTGCGCCGCCCACGCCCAGTTCGGCACCACGGCGCTTTTGCCGACGTTGATAACTGATACCGTCGACGTCAACATCGCTGCCATCGCCGCGGGCATAGCTGCACTAGATCAAGGCGTTCCCGGCTTCATCGGACTCCACTTAGAAGGCCCGCATTTGTCCCTAGCCCGCAAGGGCACGCACGACCCGGCCCTGATCCGAACAATGGACGATGCGGATCTCGCCCGCTTGATCGCCGCCCGAGCCGACCTGCCCAATCTACTGGTTACCGTCGCTCCCGAAACCGTCACGCCCGACCAGATCGCCAAGCTTGCCGCGGCCGGAATCATCGTCAGTCTCGGCCATTCCGATGCGGGGATAGAAACTGCCGGCGCTGCCTTCGATGCGGGTGCCACTATGGCCACCCACCTGTTTAACGCTATGAGCCAATTGGGCAATCGCGAACCCGGTGTCGTCGGTGCAGTGCTGCATCACGGCGCTGTCCATGCGGGATTGATCGCCGACGGCATCCACGTCCACAAGGCCGCCATCCACATCGCCCTGCGCGCCAAGGCCGGCCCCGGCCGCATCTTCCTCGTCACCGACGCCATGTCCCAGACCGGCACCGACATCGACACATTGACCCTCAACGGCCGCACCATCACCCGCGTCGACGGCGCCCTCCGCCTCGCCGATGGCACACTGGCTGGCGCCGATCTCGACATGATCGACGCCGTCGAGTTCATGCATTCCGAGATCGGCCTGCCGCTCGATGAATCCATCCGAATGGCCTCACTCTACCCCGCCGAAGCCATGGGGATAGACGCCGAATACGGCCACCTCCAGCCCGGCGCCGTCGCCAGCTTCGTCCACCTCTCCGACACCCGCCAGATGCAAGCGACCTGGATCAACGGCACCGAAGTCTGGCGCGCCTAACCGCGACCGATAAACGGCATCGTAGTCGCCATCACCGTCATGAACTGCACATTGGCTGATAGCGGCAACCCCGCCATATAGAGCAGCGCATCCACCACATGAGCCACATCCATGGTCGGCTCCGGCATCATCGTGCCATTGGCCTGCAGCGAGCCCTTGTTCATATGAGTGGTCATGTCGGTGGCGGCATTGCCGATATCGATTTGCCCGCAGGCAATGTTAAAAACCCGCCCATCCAGCGATATCGCCTTGGTCAGCCCGGTGATCGCATGCTTGGTTGCCGTGTAAGATGCTGCACCCGGACGCGGAGCATATGCCGAAATCGACCCATTGTTGATGATCCGCCCACCCTGGGGCGTCTGATCCCGCATGGCACGGAACGCCTCGCGCGCTACATAGAAAGCGCCGTTCAGATTGGTATTGACCATCTCCTGCCAGGTGACGACGTCGAGATCGCCAAACGACACCGCCGGTGCAAAGCGGCCGGCATTGTTGAAGACGACGTCGATCCGTCCGTACTTATCCTTAACGCCAGCGAAGAAAGCCCCGACTGCGATTGGGTCCGTTACGTCACACTCTGCCCAGTAGCCTTGGGTGTCCAAAGATACGGCCTCCAACTCGGATGGCCGCCTCCCGCAGATAGCCACTTCATAACCAGCCCGAGCCAGTCCGAGCGCTGCTGCTTTGCCGATCCCAGAGCTACCGCCCGTAACGATTGCTACTTTCCCCGCCTTGTTCATCGCACTCTCCAATTGTGGCAACCCAGCGTTTTCGGTGTCTCTCTATGCCTCATTGCCTACGTATTTGCGCCATGGCCCGCAGCACGACAGGCGAGCACCCAAAGAAATTCAACGGGACAAAATTGCGTAAATTGCCTTTGATCGCTACGTAAACTTATGCTGCGTAACGATTTTAACTGTTTGTTCAGATGAATTAACAACCAGTTTCATTCTGTGTGCTGAATCTGCAACATCCGTCTCGCAACCACAATGTTGGGCCTCAAATAGGCTTTTGCGTGATTGCGTCGGCTCCAGCCATGCGTAGAGTGGTCTTGCGAATCCATGCATGGGATCGTTTGTCGGTCGCAGCGCGACGTCAACACACTGCACCACTAAATTGTGGTCGCGTTACGACAAACCGCTGGGCAACCGGCACCAAAATGACTGACTTTGGAGGTCACCTAATGAAACTCAAGAGCCTTATCCTCGGTTCTATCGCTGCAGCCGGTCTCTCGACCGCTGGCTTCGCTGCCGATCTCGGCGTTCTCACCTCGCTCGACGTTTGCGACGAGCTGGGCCTTTCGGGCCTGACCATTTCGTCCGACACCAACTGCCTGCAGATTTCGGGTTCGGTAGAATACACATTCGAATACGGTAACTTCGGCGACTCCACCACAATCGCGAACACTCTGTCGTCGCGCGCTACTGGCACAGGCAGTAACGTATTTGGCGTCAACCAGGACGGTGTTCGTAACATCGACCGTGCTTCGTTCGGTCCTGGTTCGCAGCAGGATTGGGACTCGAAGGTTCAGACCTTCCTGAAGTTCGTTGGTACCGCTTCGAGCGACTTCGGTCCTGCTCGCGTTGTGCTGAACATCCGTCAGCGCGACTACACCCGCACCCGTAATGGTGCAAGCGTTGTTGGTGGGCACCCCGACGCGCACGGTATGCGCTTCCAGGACGCATATGTTCAGGTTGGCGACACTACCATCCTTACCGCTGGTAAGAGGGCTTCTTCGATCTTCAACGAAGGCGACGATGAACCCTACAACTTTACCGGCCTGTTCAACTCCGACGACGCTGACAAGGGCGTTTGGGAAGGCCCCGTTCGCAAGGAAGGCCATGTCATCCAGCTCGAGACTCAGTTCGGCGAAGGTTTCGTCGGCAAGATCGGTCTTGAAGCTCTCAACCGCGAAGATGTCGCCTTTGGCTCGACGACCGCTGCTCCTATCGCCGGTAACACTCAGGCTGGTAGCCTGATTGGTGTTCTCGAATATGCTGGCGAAGGCGTTACTGCTCACATCAGCGGTTCTGTTGGCGGCCTGCTCGACGGCATCCAAACTACTGGCGACACCTATGCTGTGCATGCTGGCGTGACCGGCACATTCGATGCCTTCAAGCTTCGTGCTGCTGGTGCGGCTGGCGGCGGTTATGTTGCTCCCGGTACCAGCTGGAACTACTGGAACGGTCTGGTTTCGGGCGAAGCCAACTTCGACATGTTCAAGGTCGCTCTGTCGGCTGAAGCCATTGGTGGCACTGACTCCGCTGGTGTCGCTCGTTCTACCGATTACGGCTTCGGCGGCTCCGTCGGCGCAAAGGTTTCTGAAGGCGTCGAAATCAACCTCGGCGGTCGTTACTTCAGCAACGACAGCTCGAATCTCGGCGCTGCCTACCAGGTTGCTGCTCAGTTGATCGCTGCACTGACCGAAACCATCAAGGTTACCGGCGAAGTCGGCGTGTTCGGCTACGGATCTGAAGGCGCTGTTGCTGCCAACTCCGACTTCTACGGCCAGGCTTCGCTCGGTTGGACCCCAGTTGGCGGCGGTTTCTCTTCCGCTGTTACTGCCAAGGTTCAGCAGAACGGCGCTTACAAGGTTACCTTCAACGCGAAGAAGACCTTCCAGTAATCTTCGGATCACTGACCTCTATGGAAAGGCCCGGCTCACGCCGGGCCTTTCTGCTTTTGTGAGATGACTAAGTGCGTCTAGGCCGAAAAGCATGATTCTTCTCTTTTCGCGGATGCCCCTCTGGCTGCCCGTGGCATCCTCAAAATAATCCCGTAAAAATCAGGCAGTTGCGCGCTGCATTTTGGTTCCCACGTGGACGCAAAATGCTTTAGCGTTGGTACAATTGCGGACATTTACTGGATAGCGAATGATCAGGGACCTCATCAAGTGGCTCGTGCCGGGGCTGGCCACTCTCCTCGGCGGAACCACCTTGTGCGTAGCGATGACGTCCGCCGATATCAGGAGCGATGTGACGGCCCGGGCGACGGAGGCGATGCAGTCCGGCGGATACGCATGGGCTGAACTGTCACTTGATAGTGGCCGTGAACTGAAATTGTCCGGCACTGCAACTGATCAGGCGATCGTAGAAGCTGCGATCACTCGGCTCGAAGCAGTTCACGGTGTCCGAAGCGTCCTCGGCGACGTGACTTTGGCGCCGCTCGCCAGCCCATATGTTTTTACCGCGGCCCTTGCAACTGAAGGAACCCAGCTAATTGGCGGCGTTCCCGACGAGGTGACAAAGCGACGGCTGGTTCAAAGGGCAGGGCTCGATGCCGCGGCGCTCGACCTGCGGTCCGGCATGCCGGCGCGGAGAATGTGGGTCGCCGGGGCGGAGTTCGCTATCGATAACCTAAAATACTTCGATCAGGGACAGATCAGTGTCACCGACACCAGGCTTAACGTGACTGGCCGCGCCAAATCCGAGCGCGATTATCGCGATCTGCTGATCGTCATGCGCGCTGGTGCCCCGGCAGGGCTTACCCTTGGCGAGGTGAGAATCACCCCCGCACTAGTTGAGCCATATCAGTGGAGCGCGACGTCCGACGGTAAGCGCATCGACGTCAACGGATTTGTGCCGGATGACGCTGCGGCCGAACGCCTGCGGACTGCCGATGTGTCAGGTATCCCCGTAGCTACTGGGCTGGCGCTTGGTTCGGGTGAACCCCTAGGTTTCTCAGAGCTTTCCCAGACTTTGATCGAGCAGTTAGCAAAGCTGGAGCATGGTGCTGTTTCGATCAGCGGTACCCAGAGCACTTTGACTGGCGCGCCGCCGAGCCTGGAAATCGCTCAGGCCGTGATCGATACGCTGCAGTCATCGGGCAGTATTATTACGCTCGAACCGCCCCGCATCCCCGACTACTGGATGAGCGCATCGCGCCAGGCCGGTGGCGTCGTAGTGTTTGACGGCTATGCCCCCGATGAAGCGACCCGGCAGGCCTTTGGCCAGCGCGAAGGCGCCGACGTCAATTACCTCAAGCTTGGTCGAGGTGCGCCGGAGCGCTATCAGTCGGCCGCAGACTTTGGTCTTGCCGCGCTCGACATGATGGCCGAGGGACGTTTTGCCCTGCGCGACAACATCATGACCCTGTCCGGCGTGGCACGTTCGGGCGAGGATTACGAAAAACTGCGCGCCAGCCTGTCCAATGGTGCTCCGCAAGGCTTGGTTCTGGCGCAAGCCGAAATCCAGGCGCCGCAGGCATCGAACTATAATTGGCAGGTGAGCAAGAACGAAGCCGGGGCGATAGCCCTGTCCGGTCTGGTGCCGAGCCCTGAAGCGAAGACCACGCTGCTCGCTGCTGTAGGCGCAACCGCCGCCGAAGCACTGACCTATGCATCGGGTGAGCCTGACAATTTCCTCAGCTCGGCCCAAACGGCGGTAGAGCTGATCACGAGATTGAACAACGGCTCGATCAGTTTTGATGGCAGCGGTTGGACTATTACCGGCACTGCAAAATCTGCCGAAGATCGCGCAGCCATCGACGCCGAGTTTTCCGGTAAGCACCTCGCTGCCGCTGGCTGGTCCATAGCCGTAGCCGAAGCCCCTGTCGTCGTTGCCGCTGCGCCGGAGCCGGCCGCGGTCGAGCCGTATCTCTGGTCAGCAACAAAGGCCGCCGACGGCACGATCACCGCGACCGGCAATGTGCCGGCTGACGCGTTTCAGCGCGTCATGGCGGTGCGGGCAGGGCAGGGCTTTGTCGATCAGACCAACATCCTCCCCTATGCGCCGGAGGGTTTCATCGAAGACGCATTGGCGGCGATATCGTCGCTGGCCGGGCTTTCCGAAGGCGTCGCGAGCTTTGACGGCGCGACCTGGTCCGTCGAGGGCCAACTCGTCGATAACGGCGCCTCCGATATCGTGGCCGATGCCATCACGTCTGGCTCAACGCCAGCCGATGAGTGGACCATCGACCTCTACCAGCCTGCCGTTGCGGCTGAAGTCGCACCGGAACCGGCGCCGACTATCGAACCCGCCGTTGTCGCGCAGGCTCCAGTTCTCGAGCCCGAACCTGTCGCGGTAGATCCCGCCTACACTTTCTCCGCTCGTAAGGGCGCAGACGGCGCAGTTGTACTGGGCGGCCAGATGCCAGCCGATTCCGCCATGCGGTTTTTCAGTGCCATCAGCGGCGGCGACATTGCCGCTGTCTCGATTACCGATGGCGCACCCGAAACCTTCCTGCCGAGCGGCGAGGCGGGCCTGCGGGCATTGCTGCAGCTCCAAGAAGGGCAACTCGATTTTGCCCAAGGCGCTTGGAGACTTAAGGGCATTGCTGCCGACGAAGCCACGAGAAGCAGCGTTCTCGCAGCGATTGCCGCGGACAACGCCGAGTGGAAAACCGAGGTCGACGTGGCCGCGGCTGAGCCCGACCCCATAGCTCCCGAACCGACGGCACCACTGGCCACCCCCGCGGCGCCAGCGTCAACTGATGTCGTCGCTTGCACTGCTCCCGTGGCGCAGTTCTCCGCCCGCAATGCCATTTTCTTCAAGTCTGGCGCCGCGGCCATTGCCGCCGAGTCCATGTCAGCATTGGATGAGCTGTCGATCGATCTGGCGGCCTGCCCGAGTGCCACGGTACATATCGAAGGACACACCGATGCTGATGGCGAGGAGGCGCTGAACATGGCCTTGTCGGTGGCGCGGGCCGAGGCGGTGGTCAATGCGCTGATCCAACGGGGCGTCGCCGCTGATCGGCTGTATGCCGCGGGCTATGGCGAATCCGCACCAATCGCCGACAATGCAACTACTGAGGGCAAGCGCATCAACCGTCGCATCGTGGTCACGGTCAGGGCGGGAGAATAGGGAGCAGCAATGAATTGGGACGGATTGACCTACCTGCTTGGCTTTTATTGGCCATACCTATCGGCGGCTGCACTAATCGGCCTCGTGGTCGGCTGGCGCAGTTTCGCCCCGCCAAAGGTTTGATTGGATGATACTCGACACCACTCACCTGATGGAGACGGCGCTGCTGCTGCTGGCCGCCTACCTGTTGGGCTGCGTGCTCGGTTACGGCATCCGGCGCGTGCTTTACGCCGCCCGCGGCACGCGCCAGGTGACGGCGATTGCCACTCCCGTCGCGATCACAGCGCTCTCTGAGATCAAACGCATCCCCAGTCCAGCCGCCCGGCTAGCCGCCAGGGTCGATGAACCCATGCTGGTCCCGCCCACGGTTTCGCGGCCGCGCATCATCCAACCGCCTGTTAGTGCGTCCCGCTCAAAACCCATGGATCGAGCGCCAGCCGCTCTCTTGGCGCCGCGGGGCATCGCCGATAACCTTAAGCAGATCAAGGGCGTTGGCCCCAAGATCGAAACATCGCTCAATAGCTTGGGCATCTATCACTTCGACCAGATCGCCGGGTGGACTAAGGCCAATGTGGATTGGGTCGATGACCAACTGGCCTTCAAGGGCCGCATCGGCCGCGAGCGCTGGGTGGAACAGGCGACCAAGCTGGCCAAGGTCAATGCCGACGCCTAGGCCGCCCTGCCCAGCACCCGATTGCTGGTGCGGATGACGAATTCGGCCACCGCTTCGATTTCCTCGCGTTGGTCGAACAGCGCAGGCGAGCCCTGGCCGGCAATGGTCAAGGCCATCGCGTCGGGTCGCCGCCGGGTCATTTCGTCATAGGTTTCCCGACGCAATTGGTCAGTCAGCTGCGTGCGCAGCAACATAAGCGGCGCACAGCTCAGCGCATCAAATAGCGGCCACTGTGCCATCAGCACGTCATCGAAATTGATGCTGGCCAGCGCCTCGATCAGCCGACGGTCATAAAGCGCACGGGCGCGTCCACGACTATCGATATAATGCGTGCGACCCATCAAGGCATTAAGGCGAGCGTCGGGCAGGCCGGAATAGTCACCCCCCAGAATGCGCCGGAAACCGGAGGTCACCGGTTTGACACCCCGCAGCGCCTCGATATGCGTCACATTGTTGCGCAGCCGCACGAGGCCGCGTGAATCGGTCACTGGCCCTGAGTCGAGCAAGACTGTCCCGGAGATGAGCAGCGGATGGGTGGCGGCAAGCGCCATCGCCACCTGTCCGCCATGTCCCTGTCCCAGCATGATCGCCCGGCCAATGCCGAGAGCTGCCATCACTGAAGCGACATCACGGGCGTCGGCGATCGAGCTATAATCTGTCGCCTTGGCCCGATCACCTGCTCGGCCACGGCCGGGCAGGTCCACCAGAACCACCGGCCATTCCCCACCGCCGGCGCGGCGGAAATAGGCTGCAAAGTCGGCGAAATCGCTCATATTTCGCTGATAGCCGGCGATGCACACCACCGGCAGTCGCCGGCTCGACAGCGTGCCCGACACCTGCACGGCGGCGCTTATTCCGGCGGCCAGCGTCACCATGGTGACGGGCATGCCTGCAAAAGCGGGGTGGTCGGCGGGGACGGTGCGTTTGCGGGTCATGCCACCAATGTAGTGGCAGCCCCGTCGCTCCCTCAAGCCGGCAAATGCAGTTACCCCACTATCGAATTGTGCGCAGTGCCTGTTTCAGCGGCAGCGGCGCATCGCCCAGCCGCTCGCGATACACCAGATAATTGCCCAGCACGCGCTTCACATAGGTCCGCGTTTCCTGAAAGGGGATCAGTTCCACCCAGATCACCGGGTCCACAATGTCGGTGCGCGGATCGCCATAGGCAGCGATCCATTTGTTGGCATTGCCCGGTCCGGCATTGTAGGCCGCTGCCGCCAGCACCAGCGAGCCGTCATAGCGTTCCAGCTGGGTGCCAAGATAAGTCGAGCCGAGCAGGGCGTTATAGGCGGGGTCGCTGACCAGCCGGCTGGGTGAGTAATCCACGCCCACCTTGGCGGCGACTTCCTTGGCGGTGCCGGGCATCAACTGCATCAAGCCCCGCGCCCCGGCAGATGAAACAGCATCGACCTGAAACATCGATTCCTGCCGCATCACCGCATAGACCGCCGCCCGATCTGCCGCGAGTTCTGCTTCGGCGAGGCGCGAGTCTTTGGGAAAACTGAAGACATCGAGCGGCGTGCCACGCTGGTCAGCGATAGCAGCAATGGAAATGGCCACCTGATGCGCGCCGATTTCCTCGGCCAGTCTAGCCGCCAGCAGCAGGTCGCCGCCATGGCTGAGCGTAGTACCGAAATGGCGTAGTAACGGTATCGCCAGCCGCGTCTGTCCATTGGCTGCCAGCAGCCGCACGGCCTTAACCACTGGCTTGGCGTTGAACAGCGTCTGGCTCGTGACGGCTTCGGGGAGGGGCCGAATGCCTACGCCGGCTCGACCAAGTTCGGTCCGCGCCAACTGCCCATAATACACAGTGCTGAAGGCCGCAGCCTTTTCCAGCGCAGCGCGCGCCGCCTCGGAATCGCCGAGCGCGACGTCGGCTCGCGCCAGCCAATAATTGGCCTGGCTGACGCTGTCGGGCAGGGTGGTATGCTTGGTCAGCTCGGTGAAATGCTCGTGCGCCGCCTTGGCATCATCGAGGAACGACAGGGCGATCCACCCGGCCTGGAACAGCGCATCGACCATGCGGCCTTCCGGCCCGTTTTTATAGCCCGCGGCCGTGCGATAGGCGAGTTCGGGCTGGCCCGTATCAAGCAGCTTGCGCAGCAGCGCCCGCCGCTCAAACCACCACTCGTCAGCGTCCGGCAACGCCTCTGGTGTCTTGTCGAGCCAGGCGACGGCGTCACTCCACAGCTCGAATTGCCGCGCCCGCTGCGCTCGCGAATAGATGTAGACCGGGTTGGTCCGCATGCTCGGATCGACCTTGTCGAGCAGCGCCTTGGCATCCGGAGCATTGCGCGATACCGCCGCCCGCGCCACCACCAGTGATCTCTGTGCTGCGGTCAGATGCGGCAACAGCCGCTCGCTGCCGCGCGCCCGGTCATGCATCATCAGATGTATCGCCCGCGCCCAATGTGCGTCACGATCCAGCAGGCTACCGAGCTTGTTGCTGACCTCGGCTTCCTGCGTCTCGGACAGGAAATTATCGATCCACAGGCTCTTGGTCAGGCTCGTTGCACGCTGCGTTTCCCCTTCGGCCAGCAAGGCCACGGCCAGCATGATCTTGCCATCCACCGACCCCGGTGTCCTGCCATCAAAAGCCGCAACCACCGCCGGACTGGCCGCGTCTGCCCTGATCAGCGATTGCTCGATCCGCGTGCGATACAAACTCTCCGGCGCAAACTCCGGCGCATCCACCGCAAAACCCGCAATCGCCTGATAGCCAATCTTGCCGCTGTTGAACTGGATCGCCGCCCACTGAACGGTACGATGCTCCACGGCGTCGGTCAGACTTGCCGCCTGCGCAAAAGCCGCCACCGCATCTCCATCGACCAACACTTTCAGTGCTGCGCGAAACTCCGCGCTGCCCTTGATGATCGCAACAGGCGCAGCGACGCTCGGCGCAATGGAGCCGGTGGTCACCCTGTCGATCGCTTCATTGGCCGTCACAAGGAAGAGGGGGGCAAAGCTCGCCAGACCCAAAACCGCTGCGATGACGCCTGCCCGAAAGCCTTGCTGCATCTGCCGTCCTGCTGGTACGCGTCTACTAGATCCAGCAAGGTTGCCCCCATCCTTGCGGTTAACCCGACGTTACCCGGATTGGGTAAACATCGCGTTGCCGCTGCACGGACCCTGCTGGTTTGGCGCAACAAAGCGTTGTGATGCGCCTCGATAAAAACTATGATGCGCCGCGTGAAAACGGCCTTCAAGCCGCTTTGTGACACTCCGCCACGACAAAACTGTGGCAATCCAGATTGAGGAATTTTCGGCAAATGCTGCGAGGATCTATAACGGCGCTCATTACTCCCATGCTCAATGGGTCAGTCGATGAGAAAGCCTTCGCCAGCTTTGTCGAGTGGCAGATCGACCAGGGCACGCACGGGCTGGTGCCGGTCGGCACCACCGGCGAAAGCCCGACGGTCAGCCACGAAGAGCATCGCCGCGTCGTCGAAATCTGCGTCGAAGTGACCAACAAACGCGTGCCGATCATTGCGGGCGCTGGGTCCAATTCGACGGCCGAAGCCGTGTCGCTGGCCCGCTTTGCCGAAGACACCGGCGCCGATGCCGTGCTTTCGGTCGTGCCCTATTATAACAAGCCCAACCAGGAGGGGCTGTTCCAGCACTTCTCGGCCGTGGCCAAGGCCGTCGGCATTCCGGTCATTCTCTACAGCGTGCCCGGCCGCACCATCGTCGATCTCACCGTCGACACCATCGCGCGCCTGCATGAGGCGCATTCCAATATCATCGGCGTCAAGGATGCCACCGGCAATCTCGAGCGCGCCACCATGCAGCGCCTCAAGCTGGGCCAGGATTTCATCCTGCTCTCCGGCGATGACAGCACCGCGCTCGGCTTCAACGCCCATGGCGGCCACGGCTGCATTTCGGTTACCGCAAACGTTGCGCCGCGCCTCTGCTCGCAGATGCAGGAACTGTCGCTAGCCGGCGATTTCGTCGGCGCCCGCGCCATCAACGACAAGCTGGCCTACCTGCACAAGGACCTGTTCATGGAGCCAAATCCGGCCCCGGCCAAGTATGTGGCCAACCGGCTCAACCTCTGCGCCAACGAGTTGCGCCTGCCGCTCACCCCGGTAACCAGGCCCACGGCGGACGCCATGGACTTTGCAATTGCCCACGCAGGTCTTATCTAACCTCCTATGGCCCCTAAAAACGACAAAGCAAAGAACGGTGTGATCAGCCACGGACTCG
>JAQGKG010000207.1 GCA_028290245.1 Devosia sp.
TCTGGGCGTGGTGGCGGAAGTCGCCCATGATGTGGTGGTGATGTATGGTGGGCGGGTTGTCGAGCAGGCGCCGGTGAATGACCTTTTCGCCCACCAGACCCACCCCTACACAAAAGGCCTACTTGCCTGCACTCCGGATGCCACACGCGATTTGGGTACCGACGGCGTGCGGCGTTCCCTCTATTCCATCCCCGGATCGGTGCCTTCCATAACCAATCTGCCGCCCGGCTGCGCCTTCGAGCCGCGTTGCGCCATGGCGATCAATTCGTGCCGCGAAACCCATCCCGCTCTGCTCCCCGCAGGGCCGGAAACCTATTCCCGATGCATACGGAGGGCAGAGCTATGAGCGATGTCCTGCTGAGCATTCAGGGTCTGACCAAGCATTTTACCGGCCGCAACGGCCGAACGGTTTACGCTGTCGAGAACGTGACCTTCGATATCCGCAAGGGGACCACGGTCGGCCTTGTGGGCGAATCTGGCTCCGGCAAGACCACCGCCGGGCGCTCGATCCTGCGTTTCGTGGAGCCAAGCGGGGGCAAGGCGATCTTTGACGGCACCGATATTTTCGCGCTCAAGGCTGCGGAGATGCGACACTGGCGCAAGCGTTTGCAGATCGTGTTCCAGGATCCCTATTCCAGCCTGAACCCGCGCATGCGGATCGACGCAATCATCGGAGAAGCCCTGGACACGCGTGGCTATCCACGCGGCGCCAAGCGGCGCGAACGCGTCAGCGAACTGCTGACGCTTGTTGGGCTTCCGCCCGAGTATGCCCGGCGTTTCCCGCATGAATTCTCCGGTGGCCAGCGACAGCGCATCGGTATCGCGCGGGCGCTGGCGGTAGAGCCAGAATTTATCGTGGCCGACGAGCCCGTATCTGCGCTCGACGTCTCAGTACAGGCGCAAGTTCTCAACCTGTTGGGGAGCCTGCAACGGCAACTCGGGCTGACGATGCTGTTTATCGCCCATGATCTGAGCGTGGTCGAATATCTCTGCGACGACGTCGTGGTGATGTATCTCGGCCGGATCATGGAACGCGGCCCATCGCGGGAAGTCTATGCCCGGCCGCGGCATCCCTATACGCGTGCCCTGCTTGCCACTGCGCCCGTGCCCGACCCGACCCGCCGCCGAACCCACGTTCCCTTGCAGGGCGATATCCCATCGCCGCTGGACCCGCCGTCCGGCTGCGTTTTCCGCACCCGTTGCCCTTTGGCAATCGAAGCATGCGCTATGATCGTGCCACCGATGGACGATCTGGGCGGCGACCATCACGTGGCTTGTATCCGCCACGCCGAACTATCCTAGTGGAGTTACCGATGACCATTTCCGAGCTTGCCGAACGGTCGGAAGCGACACCCTACGATCGTCTTGAGGCCTTGGGCATCGTCCTGCCAAACGCCCCGTCGCCGATCGCCAATTTCGTAACCCATGTCATCGAGGGCAAGTTGCTGTTTCTGTCCGGCCAGGGGCCCACTGAGGCAGGTGGAAAGCTTCATACCGGCAAGGTCGGGACCGATGTCGCCATCGCCGACGCCTATGCCCACGCTCGGCTGACCGGCATCAATCTGATCGCCGTCATGCATGCGGCCCTGGGCGATTTGGGGCGGGTCCGCCGCGTGGTCAAGATTTTGGGCATGGTCAATGCGGGCCCCGATTTCGGGGACCATCCAGCCGTGATCAACGGCTGCTCTGACCTGATGAACGAAGTGTTCGGGGCGCGAGGCGTCCACGCGAGGTCTGCCGTGGGCTTTGCATCCCTGCCCAACCAGATCACCGTCGAAATCGAAGCAATCGTGGCATTCGACTGAGGAGCCGTGACGTGAACGAGGTAAAAGCCAACATGACCCAGGATATCCGCGCGCAGTACGGCCTTCGGCCCGTCATCAACGTCTCCGGCACGATGACATCGCTTGGCGCATCTATCGTGGTACCCGCGGCGGTCGATGCCATAACGCGTGTGCTGCCGCAATTCGTCGAGATGAGCTACCTGCACAAGCTCGCCAGCAAAACGATCGCAGAGCTCACCGGGGCCGAAGCTGGGTTCGTAACCGCGTCCTGTTCTGCGGGGATCACCCTAGCGGTAGCTGCGGCGATTACCGGGAGTAACCTGCTCGCCATCGAGCGCCTGCCAGATACGGGCGGTCTCAGGAACGAAGTGCTGATCCAGGCTGGGCACATGGTCGGCTATGGCGCACCGGTCGAGCAGGCCATAAGGCTGGCGGGTGGCAAGATCGTTCCCGTCGGACAGGCCACCAAGGCAAGTGCTTACCAGCTGGAACTCTCGATCAACGAGCGTACCGCTGCGGCGGTCTACGTGGTGTCCCACCATGTCGTCGATCACGGCCAGATACCTCTACGCACCTTCGCCGAAATTTGTCGGGCCAGGGGCGTCAAGGTCATAGTCGATGCCGCTTCGGAATACGACCTCCGCAAATTCCTTGAGGAAGGAGCCGATGTAGCCCTCTATTCTGGCCATAAATTCCTCGGCGGGCCGACATCGGGCATCTGTGCCGGCGAGAAGGCTTTCATCCGCGACATCTACCTGCAGAACCGCGGAATCGGGCGTGGCATGAAGGTGGGTAAGGAGAGCATAATCGGCGTCATCGCGGCGCTGGAAGCGTGGAAGAATCGAGATCATGCCGGCATTCGGGCCCGGGAGCAGTCCGCACTCGATTTGTGGGCTGAAACGCTGGCCGATTTGCCGGGCATAAACGCGGTCATTGTTCCCGATCCAACCGATAATCCGCTCGATCGTCTGAAAGTCAGCGTCGACCCGGAAGAGGCCCGCATCACCGTGTGGGACCTAGCAGTGGCCCTCGCAGCAGGCGACAGGCCAGTTATCGTGCGCGACCATGAGGTCGAGCACGGCCACTTCTATCTAGACCCCTGCAATCTACAGCCCGGCGAGGAACATATCGTCGCCGATCGGCTGATCGAGGAGTTGAACCGCGCGCAGCAGTCGAACGAGATCATTTCCAGCGATCTGCGGCTGCGCCTGCTTGAGGGTGAAGCCGCGATATTGAATTGGCTGGATTGAGGGGCTAGATGGGAGCAACGCCGCACCGAGCGGCCGGAGCACGTCCTGTGGACGAGATCACAAAAGTTGAACCGGCCAGACGCTCGCGCGCCAATGGCATCGATCGCGCATTGCAAATCTTCGACTACCTGCAGCGCGTCGAACAGGCGGCCACAGCTTATGAAATCGCTCGCGGCGTCGGTGCGCCGTTGTCGACCATCTATTCTATTATCGACGATCTGGTGGAAAAAGACCTGCTGAACCGCGACGGCAAGGGGCTGATCTGGCTGGGACCGCGCCTCTACCACTACGGGCTGAGCTATGCGCGCAGTCTCGATCTGCTGAGTGCCGCCACTCACGAGATGCATGAACTGGCCCGTCTGTCCGGGGAGACCGTGCAGATCTGTGGCCGCGACCAGGACACCATGGTCGTTCTGGCCATGGAGGAAGGCAGCGGCCAGTTTCACGTCACCTCCCGCGTCGGCTCGCGCTCGCCGCTGAACTGGACCGCTTCCGGGCGCCTTCTCGTGGGCCATCTGCCGGACGATGTCCTGCACGAAATCTTTACCCGCTCCGCTCGGGTTTCGCCTACCGGTCGAGCCGAAACTGATCCGCTGGTGCTTATAGCAAGCGCGCATGAGGCTCTTGAGCAAGGGCTGTCCATCCAGGCCGGAGAGTCCGATTTTGCCGTGGCCTGCATCGCAGCGCCGATCCGCGACACAAAAGGCGTATGCCATGCCACCATGTCGATCGTGGTGCCGGAGCCGAAGATCAGGCAGCAAGAACCAAACTTAGTTGATCTGGTCAAAGCAAGCGCAACGCGTGTAGAGAGCCGGCTCGGCTGGCGAACGAGGCTCTGACCCTCTCCCGAACAGCTCTATGGAAACGACTTACAATTCTGCTTCTCCGGAAGGCTACTCACCCGAAAGTGGACGGCCCGCAGTCGACCCCACCTCAGACTTCCCGCAACCTCTGCTCAGTTCCGAAAACAGCCATCCGTGCCCCATTTGCCGCATCGACGAACGGGAGTCGCAACATAAGCTCTTGCGCTCTTGCGCTCTTGCGCTCTTGCGCTCTTGCTGAATTGCGCGAAGGACGCCTTCTGAGTTTCAATTTCAGCTAAGACCTGGCTTCGCACGCTAAGTAGCATAGCCGCTGTCGATCGTCGAAATCATCGTTCCATCGCCAGCTACGCGTCGTTTATCTGGGCGGCCAGATTCCTGCGGATTTTGTAGAGTCCGACATCGCAATGGGAAAATCGATGCAGCGCAGCAGGTTCGACGAAGATCAGATCGTTTCGACATTAAACGAGCAGGAGGCCGCTTGGACTTTCCTCCAGAAGGCGCTTCGGTATTTCGTCCAGCCAATTCGGCTATGACGTGCGAGATTGGGCTGGTACGTAACATCAGCTAGGAGTAGCCGACCATGTTCATCGGAAATCGGCTGCGCCGAATGCTTGCCGGAGGCACCGGTTCCGACCCGAAGTCGGCCCCCTATAGCCGCAATGAGCAAGTCATACTTGCAGCCATTTTTGTTGTTGCCCTTGCCATCCGCGTTGCCGCTGCTGTGTGGTATCCATCGGTTCATCACCCCGACGAAACCTTTCAATATTGGGAACAAGGGCATCGCCTAGCCTTCGGTTTTGGCATTGTCCCCTGGGAATATCGCATGGGCATCCGGTCCTATTTCATTCCCTCCATCTTAGCGGGTGTCATGAAAGTCGTTGCGGCGTTTGGTGGCGGGCCGGGCGCCTGGACACCAGCCGTACAGGTGCTGCTTTCGGCGATTTCATTATCTATTGTGGCCACCGCCTTTGAGTGGGGCAGGCGAGCCGGTGGCACGAGCGCGGCGGTGCTGGCTGCAGTGCTCGCGACGACCTGGTTCGAAGTCGTCTACTTCGCTGCCAAACCTCTGACGGAGTCAATCGCCACCAGTTTGCTGTTTCCTGCCGCTTATATGCTGTGCCTGCGACACTCATCGAGGATGTTATTGGTATGGGGCGGCTTGCTTCTAGGGCTAGCTTTTGTGGTGCGCTTTCAGCTGGCGCCTGCGGTGCTTGTGATTACGCTCTGGTGCATCCTCGTCCACGGCTGGCGATGCAGCATTCTGGCAGTAATTGCCACCCCCGCCGTGATCCTGACCGGCGGGCTTTTGGACTGGGTAACGCTCGGGTCACCCTTTCAGTCAGTTTGGCTCAATTTCCTTGTCAACGCGGTGGAGGGGAAAGCGAGCAACTACGGAGTCCAACCTGCTCAATGGTTTTTACTCCACTTCTCTGCGCTTTGGGCCGGTGTCGGCGTAGTAATGCTGTTGCTGGCGTTTGTCGGGCTGACGCGGGCTCCGGTGCTGCTGGTCATCGCTGTTGTCATTGTGCTGGCGCACTCAGCAATTGGGCACAAGGAATACCGCTTTGTCTTCCCCGCCGTACCGTTTCTGCTAACCCTCGCGGCGATCGGCACGGCGCGACTTTTCGACCTGGCTGCGGCGACCTACTCGCCTGGGCGCCGCATCGCTGGACTTGCCTTTATCGCGCTGTGCTTTGTCGCGACGTCGATCAATCTGGCAAACCAGCCAGCCTTTAAGGGGAATTGGGTTAAGGGTTCAAACGGCCTTGCTGCTTTTGGCATCGCCGCTGGCATTAAGGCCACCTGCGGCATCGGCCTTGCAAGTTGGAGCTGGGTCGATACCCCCGGCTATCGCGCATTGGGACGGGACGTGCCAATCTACCCGCTGATTTCCGAAGAACATGCCAGGGAGCTCGAACCCGCTTTTAACGTCGTCGTCACACGCGGTGATCGATGGAAGAGCTTAGAGGATCGGTATGAAGAGGTGGCGTGCAGCGGAGATATCTGTGTCGCATTGCGCTCGGGCACGTGCAGCTCCATGCCTGCCCAGACAGTGAATCCATACCTCGTCCGAAAGGGCGAATGAAGAGATGCGGTTTTTTTCGATTTCTTCAGCATGACCTCCGCTTCATTTTGTGCCGGAAAAGGAAGTTGGGCTCAGGAGCTTTTGAACTGATCTCATCGGTTAATCCCGGTAGTAAATTTACGCGGCTTGCAACGCTAGCTCAGTGACACTGGAAATCCTCGAAGGAACATCCCGCTACTCAGTACATTGAAGGATGGTCATTGATCTGGAGGAAGAGATGTTACGATTGGCTGCATTGGTTATTATCGCCTCGTCCACGAGCATACTGCCGGCCGCGATGGCTCAGACCAATAGCGGATGGCAACCCTACCTTGATCGCACCTATGGTTTCTCGGCGGAGCTGCCGCTGGGTTCTTTCGAGGTCGTCGAAGCGGGAGGGACACCCGGAATAGCTCTTGCAGAAATCGAGGGCGAAGCCACCGTTAATCTTTACGGTGGGCCGGCTGCAGGCATGACGCGGGAGGCCTTGGAAGACCAGCTTGAAACCGGTGCCAAGCTTGCCACCAACACCTATAAGGCCGGGGGTGACTCCTGGTTTGTCCTTTCCGGTTACTATGATGGTGGCGATACGGAGGACACGATCTATTACACCAAGGTTATGTTCTCGCCCGATTACCAGACCTTCTCGGCTTTCGAGATCACTTTTCCGGCAGAGGAAAAGCCGCGCTTCGAAGCGTTAGTAGAGCATTTCGAAGACCATTTTACCCGGCCACGCGGTTAGCAGAACTGACGGAATCAACCGCTCGCTGGGCAAATTCATCCCTGAAGGTGTATGATTAGGGCGTGAGTGTCTAAAGTATTTGTTGCGGATAGGGTGTCAGCCGGCGTCCGAAGCGTGCCAGGCGTCGACAAAGTAGGAACTGCGTCTCCTTTAGAAGGGCCCAAGCACAAAAGCTGCCTGTCTGCTTCCCACCCATTGTCGCGACAATCATTTCATAGACCACGGCGTCACCATCAGCGCCTGTATTGTCGCTCCGAGGCGATCAAGAAGCCAGCCGTATGAATACAGAGTGGCACTGCTCCGGCCAGACACAACACTCCGCATGCCGCAAAAAGCGAAAGATAGCCGAACTGCTCGGCCCAAATGCCTGTTGCAAGGCCCGAAATCAAAAGGCCTGCACTAGCAGAATTGCCAAATAGCGCCGCGGCCGTGCCTGCACGGCCAGGCAGCAGGTCTCGCAGGTATGCCATGCCGACAATACTCACTATCGCGATGCCGACTGCCCTGAGAAGTTGGCCGACGTAAAACGCCCACAGGGAGGGCCAAACAATCGGAAGGGCAAAATAGGCCGCAAAGATCGCAAAGCCGAAAAGCCGAAAAGCAGGAGCAATCGGCTCGGACCTGCAGCTGGCCTGATCACGAAAATGCCCATGACGATGACTTCCAGCACAGCGCACAAGCTGAATAACAGGCCGACATCGGTAGCTGAACCGAACTCCCGTGCAACCAGGATCGACAGTGCGTTTGACCCGGCGAACATCGCAGTGTGATAGGCGGTTAAGGCAATCACTATGGGCGCTGTTGAACTCAGCACACCCAGATCGATCGGGTCTCGTTCCGATAACGCGGGTAACACCTTCAGGCCACCAATCACAACAACGGCCAAAGCTGAGCCGGCTAGAGCTCCTGCAATCAGATAAACCCCTTCTATGGTCCACCATGCGACAATCGCCGCTCCTAACGCGGGGCCAACTGCCCAGCTGAGTGAACCTCCCATGCGCAGGGCGGCCATGCCGCTGGATATCACTGCATCGTTTGCCCCGTCCAAATAGCCTCTGGCGATCGCAAAGAGCAGCGCATAGGATGCGGAGCTGACCCCAAGGAACACAGCTGCGTTCAGCCACAACATCCAAGGTTCCCGCAGGATCGCGCAGAGACCAAACCCCAAAACCTTCGCCGCCAAGGATAGAATTAGTGGCCAAACGACCGGCTTCCGATCATGAAGATGGCCGAAAATCGTGCTTGCCGCGATGCCGGATATGGCCGACAGAGTCAGAAAAGCGCCAAGCTCAAAGGGGCTCAGGCCGATGGTCTCGATTGCAAGTAAAGCGATGTAGCTGAACCCCAACGCCTCGGCGAGTATCGCGAGCACGACAGCGACGAATGCGGGAACAAAGAGGGGAATGCTCAGCAGCTTGCGTGCTTCGCCGAAACTAGATTGGCTGGGCGCCATGGGCATCTCCGAAGGTAACGGGGTGATGGAGTACCAGGTATTTGGCGGGACGCTAGCGGCAGCGTCATTCGCTTGGCCGTACTACGCTTCAGCCCGGACCAAACTATGTGATCAGTCATCCGAGAGGGTTGAATGCTGTCCGCTTTAATGGCACAAAAAGTAACCGCTGGCAGATGATTTCCACGTCGCCACGCGGCGTCCATCGTTCTGAGCCACCGCATCCAGAAGGCGAGTGAAGCCAACCATTTGCCAGCACTGCGCGCACGTGGTCTGAGCGAATGTCGCTGTCGCCCGCCATAGGTGAAGAGCGGACAGGCTGCACACCACCCTCCTTTCAGAGCGTCCATTTGGTATTCACGCGGAGCAGGGCAGGGCTGGCGACCCACCCGCCGTTGGCGTTGTAGGGTGGAGAATGTTGGAAGTGAGGTCGTCTTCCTCCGCCAAATCCTCAAATCAGAAAAGTCAGCGGCATCAAACCTGCCGCTACTAGCCGCCGAACGCCAGTGGCACGTCGAAGGTCCATGACGATCGTTTGGCGGCGCTTGGAATGACCGGGAAGGGGGCGGCGCGGCTGACGGTGGCTAGGCCGGCTTGATCGACTGCGCCATTGCCTGATGAGCGGCCGATGCTGAGATCGGTGACCTGGCCGTTGGCGAGGACGGTGAAGCGCACCACGACTTCGCCGCGGGGGCCGCTGTTGCTGCGCAGGGCGCGGCGCAGTTTGCGTAGGACATCACTGGGATATTTGGCGACCTCGGCATCGCCGCCGTTACCCGAGCCGACCTGTTGCGCGGTGCTGCCGGCAGAGGCTGCCGCGTCGGCATCGTTGGCGCCGCCATTGCCGGCGGTGCTCGGGGGCGGTGTGGCGGCCTTGCGTGGGGCCTGTTGCTGCGGCTTCGGCGTTGGCTGGGCCTTTGGATAGGTCGGCGTGCCGGTGCGCGGCCGGGTCAGGGTCTGGGGAACTGGCGCCATTTTTACATCTTCGCTGCTGACGGGCTCGATCGCCTCGGAGGGTGTCGCAGCGACCGGCTGGCTGGTCAGGGTGCTGACAGCCGTCGAACTCAGCGCCGCAACTTCCGCCGTTGTCTCGACTGGCGTTGCCGCCTCGGGCTGTGGCTCAACCAACTCTGGCGGCGGTGTTTCGGCAGGCTCCACGGTCTCGGGGGGCAGGGGATATACGGCGGTTTCGCTGACCGGCTGCTGGATCTCGGGTTCTTCAGTCTTGACGGCTTCGGTAATCGGCTCGACAGTTTCGGACTCAACCGGCTCTAGCACTGGCGTCGATGCTACGGAACCGGAGGACACCAGATTTGCCGTCGAATCGCTCTGCACCACTTCGGTGGCATTGGCCGAAACCGAAGCCATGGTGACGATGCTGACGCTGACCGCTTCGGCGGCAGGCGCGTCCTCGGCTTCCGGCCAGGCAAAGCCGACCAGAGCAACGCCGAGCACTGCCGCATGCACCAAAAAAGATCCTGGAAGAGCGCGACGCATTAGGGGCTCGACTGCCGCTCGGTGATGAGACCGATCTGGCCATATCCGGCGGCCGACAGGGCACCCATGACTTCCATGATGGCGCCATAGGCGGCGGTCGCGTCACCGCGCACGTAAATGCGCTCGTCGGTACCCTCGACTGCAAGGGCTTCCACTGACGAAACAAGGGTTGGCAACGTCACCGCGTCACCATCGATGGAGATGGTGCCATCCGGCGTCACGGTGACGGTAATCGGCTTGCGCTCCAGCGGCATCGCCTGCGCCTGGGTCTGGGGCAAGTCGACCGGTACGCCCATGGTCATCAGCGGCGCTGCAACCATGAAAACGATCAGCAGCACCAGCATGACGTCTACCATCGGCGTGACATTGATATCGCTGATCGCAGCCTTGCGAGCCCGGCCGCGACGCCGGCCGCCCTTTGCGCCACCTATCGACATGGCCATCAGGCTTTCCCTGCGTCGAGCTGGCGCGACATCATGGCTACCAGCCGGTCGGCAAAGGCTTCAAGCCGGCCGATCAGCTTGCCGGCGTCGGCATTGAGCTTGTTGTAGGCAATCACCGCGGGAATGGCGGCGAGCAGGCCAAGCGCCGTCGCCAGCAGGGCTTCGGCGATACCAGGCGCCACGACGGCAAGGCTGGTGTTTTCGGCCGAGGCAATGGCGGTGAAGGCATTCATGATGCCCCAAACCGTGCCGAACAGGCCGATAAACGGGCCGGCGCTGCCGATCGTCGCGAGAACACCAAGACTCTTTTCAAGCTCTGCGCTCTGTTCATTGACGGCCAGATCCAGCGCGATCTCAAGCCGGCTTTGCAGCCCGCCGGAGGTCGCCGCCTGCTGGGCATGGCTCTTGTCCCATTCTTCCATGGCGGCCAAAAACACCGCCGAAAGCCCGCTTGCGTCGGCGCCGGCGTAATCGCCGCGCAGCTCGGCAAACGGCTTGCCTGAGGCGAAGGCGCGGTCGAATGCTGCCATGTCGCGGCGGGCCTTGGCATAGGTGGAAACGCGGTTGGCAATGATGGCCCAGCACCAGATCGAGGCCAGCAACAGGCCGATCATGATGGATTTAACGATCCAGTCGGCCTGCAGGAACAGGGCC
>JAQGKG010000256.1 GCA_028290245.1 Devosia sp.
GCAATCGCGAGACGCTGGAGCCCGGCAAGACGGCCAACCGCCTGATCGCCTATGAAGACAAGCCAATGGAATGGGACGCCTGGGATATCGACCGCTATTTCGAGGAACAGTTCTGGCCGCTGTCTTCCGGTAATGCCTTGATTTCAGTGGTGGAAACCGGCCCGCATCGCGCCGCCATCCGCGTCGAACGGACCTATCAAAAGTCCACTATCGTGCAGGTGATTTCGCTGGCCGCCGGCGCGCGGCAGGTCGAGTTCGACACCTTCATCGACTGGCAGGAACGCCAGACTGTGCTCAAGGCGCAGTTCCCGTTTGATCTCAATACGTCTGATATTCGCTCAGAAATCCAGTTCGGCCATGTCAAGCGTTCGACCCATCGCAATACGTCGTGGGACAAGGCGCGCTTCGAGGCTTCGATGCACCGCTGGGTCGATCTGAGCGAGGCCGACTTCGGCGTCGCCCTGCTCAACGATTGCAAGTATGCCTATGATTGCCTTGAACAATCCGTGCGCCTGACCCTGGTGCGCGGCTCCACCTTTCCCGACCCACAGGCCGATCTCGGCGAGCACCGCTTGCGCTACGCGCTGTTCGTGCATGACGGCGTCGCCGACCTCGCCGACGTGCAGCGCGCCGCCGAACGCTTCAACAATCCGGTCGCGGTTGTCGGCTCGCTCAAGCATGCGAGCAGCCAGGCAACCGAGTTCACCAGCTTCAGCTTTGCCAGCGTCGACCAGTCCAATGTCACGCTCGAAACCGTCAAGAAGGCGGAAAGGTCCGAGGCGGTGGTGCTGCGCATCTTTGAACACGCCAACATCCGCGCCGACGCGACCATCACCTTCGGCGTCCCCGTCAAGTCGGTTCGGATCGTCAACCTGATGGAAGACGGCGACAGCGCGCCGGTCGAACTCAAGGACAACGGCGTCACCCTGGCGCTGCGCCCCTTTGAAATCGCCACCCTGTTGATCGAGGTCTGAGGCAAACCCAAACCCATGAATCACACGACGTGGTCCATGGGACTTGGCTTCCCGTCCAACTTTAGCCGCACGCAAACGATACCATAGTTGAACCAGCAGCTTTTACGGATGGACAATCACGCCGCTGTTATCTCCTTGTCGCGCCTAAGACTTGGCGCGTCGATTCTAGTTTGACATGGTGAACAGATGTCATCCGGACGACGACCTCAGCGCTTGGCGTGAGGCCAGATGACATAGCTTTCATGCAGGCCCGCGCTGGTTGAAGACACAGCAAGGCGCCAACAGCGTCGGTGATAGTAGTATATGACGAGTGATTCCAGGCCCGTGCAAGACGTTTTCGACTCGGGCGGACGCGGCCTCCAGCATCACGGATTGCGCCGCGCTAATGAACGCGCCGTCCTTACCCTGATCGGCTTTAACCCCGGTGTTTCCAACGCGGAGATCGCCAGCCTGTCTGGCCTCGCGCCACAGACAGTGTCAGCGATCCTCGGCGATATCGAGGAAGCCGGGCTAATCTCGCGCGGCGCGGTATTGCGCGGCCGGCGCGGCCAGCCTGCAACCCCGATTTTCCTGCGTGAAGACGGCGCCTATGCCATCGGTGTGGAACTAGGCTGGGGTCACGCCGAAGTCCTGTTGATGGATCTGGTCGCCAATGTGCTCGTTACCCGCCGCTGGTACTATGCGTATCCCCACGCCCGCAGCATCGGCGCCGAAATCGCCGCGGTCGTGGCCGAGCTTGTAGCGACGCTTCCCGAAGCCAAGCGCGGCCGGGTTGTCGGCATTGGCCTTGCAATGCCAACCAACATCGCCGCCAACCTGCATCTGGTGAATGCGCCTGAGGAGCAACTGGCGCTATGGACCGAGTTGTATATCGCCGAGGAACTGGGGCGCCTGACCGGGCTCGAGGTGAGCCTGTCCAATGACGGCAATGCGGCCTGCTGGGCCGAGTTGGTTGCCTTTCCCCGGCCCCGGCCCGGCAATTTCATCTATTTCCTGCTGTCGCGCTACATCGCCGCCGGCATTGTCGGCGAAGGCACCCTTTGGGAAGGCCCCAGCGGCAATTCTGCCAACCTGGGCTCCATGCTGGTGCGCCATGGCGATGGCCCGTTGCTGCCCGCCCACTTCATCGCCTCGGTTTCCACGCTGGAAAGCGCTTGGAGGAGGCTGGATTAGTGTTCGTCCCCGGCCAATTCGAAAGCTGGGACTGGGTCGCTTTCAAGCCCGTCGTCGACCAATGGATCAATGACAGCGCGAATATCCTGGCTCGCGTCGCCTACAACACCACTGTGGTGATCGAAACTGATCTGGTGATCATTGACACCATCCTGCCAGCAGAAATCGGCGAGCGACTGGTCGCGCAGGTTGAAATCGAGTTGGGCCATCTGCCGGTGCTGGGCTATGTGCCGCCGCAGGTCATGCAGGGGCATCTCGGCGCGTCGGCACCGGCTATTGGAGCGGCTGAGTTGACGCTCTACCGCCGATATTTCTCACGCACTCTCGCGGACCTTGTCGGGTAGTAGCAATTCCGGGTTAAGCAGGTCGCGCAATTGCGCACTGGGCGTAAACACCACAGTGTGACGCGGGCTGATCTTGTGTTCGGTGCCCGTGCGGGGATTGCGCCCCACGCGTTCGGCACGCGAGCGCACCTGCAGCGACCCGAATGCGGTAAGCTTGACTGTTTCGGCACGCATCAAAACGTCCCCAATCAGATCAAACATCGCCTCGCATATGGCAGCCGTATCCGTCTTGTTTATTCCCGTGCGGCGTGAAGCCGCTTCGCTGAGCTTGGCTCGCGTAATAGTCTCGTTCAAAGCAGCGTCCCCCTGCCCTTAAATTCATAGTGCGAAGTTAAGGGCATGTCGAGTGGGTAGGCTGCGACAGTGAAATATGAACAAGCTAATCAGCTTATGTTGACATAACTTAGAATGGTTATAAGGTGCGTCACACTCTGATGTAGAAAACATACGTTTGGAGGGTATTCCGACCCTTCCTGATTCGCCCGAAAGAAGATCCGCAGTGAGACTTACCCGTCAATCCAACTATGCGATCCGTGCCCTGGTGTATTGCGCCGTCAATGAGCCCGGTCTGAGCCGCGTAGCCGACATCGCACGGGCCTACGGTATTTCCGAGCTGTTCCTGTTCAAGCTGATCAAGCCGCTGGTTGAAAATGGCCTGCTGGCAACCGTTCGCGGTCGCCACGGTGGCATCAAGCTGGGTAAGCCAGCCGCAAACATCACGCTGCTCGACACCATCCGGCTGACCGAAGAGAACTTTGCGCTCGCCGAATGTTTCGAAGATGGCGCGGATTGCCCGCTGATCGGCGAATGCGACCTCAACGGCGCGTTGCGCGAGGCGCTGGGTGCATTCTTTGAAGTGCTGGCCAGCTACACCATCGCCGACCTTGCCAGCAAAAAGCGCTCCATCCGCGACCGCCTCGGCCTCTCGACTATCGAAGCCGTAACCGCGCTGGAACCCACGACCGCGCATTAAGGCATTCGCCGTTGCCGATGGATAGTGGCCCCCGAGGCTCGGCTTCGGGGTTATTTTTCGGCCTGCCCTCACGATATTTTGTGCGCCTTCTTATTATGAGTTTGACAGTCATGATTGCTTGTGGTTTTCTCCAGTCATCGCGAAGGTGATGGTTCGAGAGAGCCACCATTGGCGCCACAGAGACGACGGGGGCTTGCTGCTACCGTCTCCCCGGGCCGATCAGGATCCTCAACGTCCTGATCGGCCTTTTTGTTTGCCTGCACTCTGCGATGGGCTGCTGTCGGGCTGCTGAGCCTTCCCTTTGACACCCTGCTGTGCTTTACCCGCGCCATGGCTCCAGCACCCCTTCTTTCGCTTCAGAATATAAAATTGACCTTTGGCGGCACGACGCTGCTCGAAGGCGCCGAACTCATTGTTTCGCCGGGCCAGCGCATTGCGCTGGTGGGCCGCAATGGCTCGGGTAAATCCACCCTGCTCAAGATCGCGTCGGGCGATGTGACCCACGATGGCGGCCTGCGCTTCGTCGAGCCCAGCGCCACCCTGCGCTACCTGCCGCAGGAGCCCGATCTGACGGCCTTTGCGACGACGCTCGAATATGTCGAGGCTGGCCTTGGACCGGGTGACGATGAATATCGTGCGCAGTACCTGCTGAGTTCGCTCGGGCTGACCGGCGCCGAAAACCCCAGGAACCTCTCGGGTGGCGAAGGCCGCCGCGCTGCCCTTGCGCGCGTGCTGGCGCCAAAGCCCGATATCCTGCTGCTCGACGAGCCGACCAATCATCTCGATCTGCCGGCCATCGAATGGCTGCAGGCCGAACTCGATAGCCTGCGCTCGGCCATGGTGCTGATCAGCCATGATCGTCGCTTCCTCAGCGATTTGACGCGCTCTACAGTCTGGCTCGACCGCGGCGTAACGCGCCGGCTGGAAAAGGGCTTTGCCCATTTCGAGGGCTGGCGCGACCAAGTGCTCGAAGAAGAAGAGCGCGACCGCCACAAGCTGGACCGTCAGATCGTGCGCGAAGAGCATTGGCTACGCTATGGCGTGACTGCACGCCGCAAGCGCAACGTTGGCCGCCTCGAACGTCTGGGCGATCTGCGCCAGAGTCGGCGCGAACAGCGCAGTGTTACCGGCTCGGTCAATATGCAGGTTTCCGAAGGCCGCACCTCCGGCGCGCTGGTGGTCGAGGCCGAAAACATCGCCAAGGCATATGGCGATCGCGTCATCGTCGGTGATTTCTCGACGCGCGTTGTGCGTGGCGACCGGATCGGCATCGTCGGCCCCAACGGCGCTGGCAAGACCACGCTGATCAAGATGCTGACCGGCCTCGAAAAGCCCGATAGCGGCAAGATCAAGCTGGGCTCGGCGCTCGAACTCGCCATGCTCGACCAGGGCCGCGCCAAGCTGCATCCCGATACGCGCCTCAAGGAAGCGCTGACCGGTGGTGGCTCGGATACGCTGATCATCAACGGCCAGCCCAAGCATGTCGTCGGCTATATGAAGGACTTCCTGTTTGGACCCGAGCAGGCCAATACGCCGATTGGCAAGCTGTCGGGTGGCGAACGCGCCCGTGTGGCTTTGGCTCGCGCGCTGTCGCTGCCATCGAACTTTCTGGTGCTCGACGAGCCGACCAACGATCTCGATCTCGAAACCCTCGATCTGCTCGAGGAAATGGTCTCCGACTATGCCGGTACCGTCGTCGTCGTCAGCCATGATCGTGATTTCCTCGACCGCGTCGCGACCTCGGTGATCATCGCCGAAGGCGACGGCGTCTGGCTCGAATATGCCGGCGGCTATTCCGACATGGTGATCCAGCGCGGCGAGGGCGTCACCGCCCGCGAGCCGAATATAAAGGCGCACCGCTCCGGCAAGACCAGCCTGACCCAGACCACTTTGGCCACCTCGGCGCCAGTACCGAAGCGCAAGATGAGCTTCAAGGAAAAGCACGCTTTGGAAACGCTGCCCAAGACCATCGACAGGCTGGAAGAAGAGATCAAGGCTATCAACGCTGCGTTGGCCGATCCCAAGCTGTACGCCCGCGACCCGGGAAGCTTCGCCGCCAAGTCCAAGACATTACTCGAGACCGAAGCCAAGAAGGCCAAGGCCGAGGAGCAGTGGATGGTGCTGGAATTGCTGCGGGAAGAATTAGAGGGCTAGGCAGGCGGGCCTGCTCTCAGTCTTTCCAATCGAACTTCGGCTCGGCGAGGTGGTGCAAATCCCCTATCGGCTCGCCGGCGATGCGGCGGAGGAGAAGGCTCCCCATTTGGCGGCCAGCGTCGATGAAGTCTTCGAACACGGTTTCGGCGCCGGGCTGGAACTGGGCGAACATTTCCGAGGCCTGCTTGGAGACGACGTGGACGTTGCCGCCCACTGTCTTGCCGCTCTCGTTAAGGGCACCGATTACCGCCAGCGCTGAAACTTCCGAGGCGCAGACCCAGCCGTCGGGCCCGTCAGGGCGCTTGGTGCGCTTCATCACATAGTTGCGGATGGCGTCGGTGGGGCTGCCAAGATTGACGTCGGCGGCGAACTCATAGTCGACACCGGCTTCGGTCGCGGCGCGGGACAATCCGGTCTTGAGGTGGTCGGCATAGGTCAGCGCGCTATCTGGCAAGATGATCGAGATCTTCTTGCAGCCCTTGGCGACGAGACGTTTGGCGGCGCCATAGGCGTAAGCCTGATTGTCGAAATCGACCCAAGCATGGCTATCCGGCCAATTGGTGCGCCCGTGGCTGACTAACGGGAAATCATTGTCAATAAGTAGCCGGATGCGTT
>JAQGKG010000272.1 GCA_028290245.1 Devosia sp.
ACCTCCGAAATCAACACCTCCTGGGCCCCCGGCTTCGGCGTCGCTTTGCTGGATCGCTTGGTCCGGGACTACTATCAGAGCTAGGGCAGGGCATGACCGACGTTTTGTTCTACCATCTCGAACCGCGCCCGCTTGAAGCGGTCATCCCGCAATTGCTGGAAAAGACTATCGAGCGTGGCTGGCGTGCGGTGGTGGAAAGCAGCTCCACCGAGCGCGCCGAGGCGCTCGACGCCCATCTATGGACCTTCCGCGACGACAGCTTCCTGCCGCACGGTCTGGCCGGCGAAGAGACGGATGCGCACCAGCCCATCCTGCTCACCACCGGCACCGACAATCCCAACAACGCCAATGTGCGCTTCTTCGTCGACCGGGCCGTGCCGCAATCGGCCGATGGCTACGAGCGCATCGTCTACATGTTTTCCGGCCACGATCCCGACGCCGTCGCCGAGGCCCGCGTCGCCTGGAAAGCCCTGCGCGATGGCAACACGTTGACCTATTGGCAGCAGGAGCCCGACGGCCGCTGGGTCAAAAAGGCATGACGGCCGACATCGCGACGCCCAGCCGCCACACACTACCGGAGGACCTGTTCGCCATCCTGATCGGCACCATGTTGGTCTCGTTCGGCGTCGTGCTTTACGCCGAGGCCACGCTCACCACGGGCAGCACCGCCGGCCTCGCCCTGCTGCTGCAATATGGCACCGGCATTCCATTCGGCTGGTTGTTCTTTGCCATCAACCTGCCGTTTTACGTGCTGGCCCTGCTGCGCATGGGCTGGCCCTTTGCCATCAAGACCTTCATCGGCGTGGGTTTGGTATCTTACTTCACCGCCCACATTCCTGAATGGATGGACATATCCAGCATTCACCCGCTGTTCGCGGCGCTGCTCGGCGGCGGGCTGATCGGCCTTGGCATTCTCTCGCTGGCCCGCCACAAGGCCAGTGTCGGTGGCATCAACATCCTGGCACTTTACCTGCAGGATAATTTTAACCTCCGCGCCGGCTACTTCCAGCTCGGCGTCGACGCTGTAATCCTCGCCGCCGCCTTCTTCGTCCTGCCACTCGACCGCGTGCTCTATTCGATCCTCGGCGCGCTGGTCCTGAACATGATCATTGCCACCAACCACAAGCCCGGCCGCTACGTCGGCTTCAGTTAGCCGGGGCGCCCACCTCTTTCTCCGTCCGGCTTGATCCCCGAGCCACTCTCAACCCGGCACGACGTCACTCACTCTTCCTCGAGCGAGTGTCCCATTATATCGACCAGATACATCTGGAACATGTCCGAGGCCAGTTCGTAGCAATAGGTGATCTCGCTTTCGCTGGGGCTGTAATAGGCGTTGGCCTCGCCGCATAACGTCGCCTTGAAGGTCACTGGCCCCGGCAGCACATAGCGGCTCATTACCAGCGCTGCAGCGCGTTCCAGCACTTCGCGCTGCTTCAGCATTTCGGCAAAGGAATCATAATCGCCCGCGTCCTCGTAGACCACGGAGATTTCCGCGCCCTGTTCCTCGGCTACGGCATGCGGTTCGAGCAGCGAGGTCCACGACGAAGACGCCTGCTCGTAGGTATAGGCGCAGCCGTCCACCCGGTCCTGGTCGAGGTCATAAGCCTCCGCCGTTTGCGCAAAGGCTTCCGGGTCTTTGCCTACCATCAGGCAAACCATGGCATAGGCGCGCTGAATATCGAGGCTATGTTCGTCGTAATAGGAGAAATCCTCAATGCCGGAGCCAGTAGATTTCACGGCATTAAAATACCAACCATCGGATGCGTCGACGAGCGCATTATAGCTGTCGTCGTCCTCGTCGTCGGTCAGCAACATGATCGTCGCCAGCGCGTCCGCCGCGTCTTCTTCCTTGCCCAGCACCGGAATGCCCAACTCGCCGACCAGCATATGGCCGATCTCGTGATACAGAGTGAAGGTCGCGTCATGCATGGCGAAATCGACGGCGGCAACCAGATCTTCTTCGGGAATTTCATCCTGCGCTACGGCAAGGGAAACGTGCGCCATGGCAAAGGCCAGGGTCGCTAGGATAAGTGACGAAACGCGCAAGGTGATCTCCAAGACGGCGGCCCCTCGCCGCAGCCTCATCTAATCACACAAACATCACCGCCTACTTGCTTTTTTGCTTCCCGCCGGCCGCGTTGACAGCGCCGACGGTCAAACCTTTAGGCCTTCTCGACCGCTTCAAGCTCAGCACTCAGCGCGAGCCACTGCTCTTCCTGCTTCTCGAGATCTGCAGTGAAACGTGCCTTGTCCTTGCCCAGCGTGATCATCCGGTCCGGCGAGCCGTTATACACCTTGGGATCATCAAGCTGTGCATCGACCTTGGCGATCTCGGTCTTGAGTCGCGCGATCTTCGCCTCGGCATCCTTGATGTCGGCCTTGAGCGGCGCAACTTCGGCGCGCTTCGCCGCAGCTTCCTGCTTGCTCAGCTTGTTTGAGCCCTTGCCGCCGCCACCCTTGCCCTCCTTGTTGGAGGTGATGCTGCGCTGGTAGCTGTCCAAATCTTCATCCAGCACGCGAATGCCGCCGCCTTCGGCGATCCACAGCACGTCGCAGGTCGCCTCGATCAGATGGCGATCATGGCTGATGATCAGCACGGCGCCTTCATAGTCGTTGAGCGCATGCACCAGCGCGTCGCGGCTGTCGATATCGAGATGGTTGGTCGGCTCATCGAGGATCATCATCCCCGGGCCGCTGAAAGTGATCAGGCCCATCAGCAGGCGCGCGCGTTCGCCACCCGACAGGTTCTTCGCCAGCGTATCCATGCGCGATTTGGTTAGCCCCATCTGGCTCAACCGCGAGCGGCGCTTGGCTTCGCTGTCGGTCGGCATCATGTCGACCACATGCTCGAATGGCGTCCATTCAGGCTTCAGCTTGTCCATCTGGTGCTGAGCAAAATGCGCGATTTCCAGTTTCTTGCCTTTGCGCAACTGGCCGCTCATTGGCGGAATATCGCCGGCTAGCAGCTTGGCGAAAGTCGACTTGCCGTTGCCGTTGACGCCGATCAGCGCGATGCGGTCACCTGGATCGATCCGCATGTTGATATTGCGCAGGATGGTCTTGTCGCCATAGCCCGCCGACACGCTGTCCATCGAAATCATCGGCGTCGCCGCCTCGGCTTTTGGCTGCTGGAAGGTAAACGGCGCCGAATATTCGTCAAACATCGCAGCCGGTGGCTTCAGCTTCTCTATCATCTTCATGCGCGCCTGCGCCTGCTTGGCCTTGGCAGCCGAAGCGCGGAACCGGTCGACGAACTTCTGCATATGCGCGACCTGGTCCAATGCCTTGTCGCGGCCCTTGTTGTTGAGCTCCATCTGCATCCGGCGCGTGTTCTCGAACGTGTCGTAGTTGCCCTTGTAGAAAGTGAACTTCTTGTGCTCGAGATGGATGATCGAGCTAACCGACTTGTTCAGCAGATCGCGATCATGGCTGATCATGAACACGGTATAGGGATAGGTAGCGAGATACTTCTCCAGCCACAGCGTGCCTTCCAGATCAAGATAGTTGGTCGGCTCGTCGAGCAGCAACAGGTCGGGCTGCGAAAACAGCACGCCGGCCAGCGCCACGCGCATGCGCCAGCCACCTGACAGTTCGTGCGTCGGCGAATTCTGCCGGTCCTGCTCGAAGCCGAGGCCCTTGAGGATGGACGAAGCCCGGGCCTCGGCCGAATAGGCGTCGATATCGGATAGCCGCGTATAGATATCGCTGATGCGGTGGGGGTCTTCGGCGGTCTCGGCCTCAGCCAACAGCGCCGTGCGCTCCTTGTCAGCCGCCAGCACCACGTCCAGCACGCTGATGTCCCCGGCCGGCGCTTCCTGCGCCACCGCGCCAATCCGCGCCTTCTTGTTAAGATCGAACGACCCCGAGTCCAGCGAGATATGTCCCTGGATCAAATGGAACAGCGTGGTCTTGCCCGTGCCGTTCTTGCCGACGAACCCGGTCTTGGAACCGGTAGGCAGCACCACCGAAGCGTCCTCGAACAGTTCGCGGCCCTGAATGCGATAGGTCAGGTTATTGATAGTCAGCATGGTGCGGCAATCTGTGGAGAGGGCAGGGACCGCATGGCAGTTGCGCCGGCACGGCAAGACGCCCGAAAAAGGCTTTGCCGTTCGATAGTGTCAACCAGGCCTTATGGCAACCGGCTTGGACGCATGGCGGGTGTTACAGACCGACCGCCTTCTTCAGAACGGCATCGATCCGCGCCTGCCATCCCGGTCCATCCGCCTTGAAGCGTTCCACAACCTCCGGACTCAACCGGATCGAGACGGGTACCTTTTTAGGCGCCTTCTGTGGACCGCGTGGGGTGTTTGGAAAGGCCTTGTAGATTGCCTCGCGGAGTTCCGCAGGCGCCTCATGCACAGGCGTGGCGCGCGCAAAGTCCTCGGCCGTCCACTCCGGGTTGTCCTCGTCAAACTGAGGGTCCGACATACTGTCGTCCGGCGGTGGCATAAAGGGCTTATGGTTTGACATAGCGCTCCCATTCCTTCCGATGTACGCGTCTGAGGCTTATCGGCCTCATGCGATTTTCGCGCAGGGCGAACGCGAGAAAATAGGTGTTACCGTCGATCGTTCCCCAGGCTCTGAACCTGGATTCACCGTAGTCGTACCGAAGATCAGGTTCGAAATACTCGATGGCTAGCTCGGACGCCCGTGCCAGCGAGATCTGGTGCTTGGCGATATTGATAGCGTCTTTGTCGGCATCGAACTCGAGGTCCATATCAGTATATACAATTTGCTCTGACCAAGTTCAAGCGGCCAGCACCGGCGAACCGGTCGATAGTCGGCCCAGGCTGAGCCGAAAATGTCGGATTTCGAGAACCGGCGCGCAGCGTTCATTCAGGTACGTGAGCACCGGAGGCGCAGAAGCCCGGCATTTGCAGGCCAGCATCAGCCGATTTGCGATTGTTGGGGGCGTCTTGTCTCCGTCGCAGTTCGCCGCTACAAGGCGCCACCTTTCCAACAGACCCATTCAAGGATCGACCCTCATGGCGCTCGAACGCACTTTCTCCATCATCAAGCCCGATGCCGTCCGTCGTAACCTCATCGGCAAGATCATCACCAAGTTCGAGGATGCCGGCCTGACCGTGGTCGCCCTCAAGAAGATCCAGATGACCCGCACCCAGGCTGAAGGCTTCTACGCGGTCCACAAGGAACGCCCCTTCTTCGGCGAACTGGTCGAGCAGATGATCGCATCGCCAGTCGTGCTGCAGGTTCTGGAAGGCGAAGGCGCCATCCTCAAGAACCGTGAAGTCATGGGCGCGACCAACCCGGCAAACGCTGCCGAGGGCACCATCCGCAAGGAATTCGCTCTCTCAATCGGCGAAAACTCAGTCCACGGTTCGGACGCTCCCGAAACCGCTGCCGAAGAGATCAAGTACTTCTTTTCCAACGACGAGCTCGTTGGCTAATGCCTGAAATTTACGTCTACGCAGTGGAGGGGCGCACTTCCGAACAGAAGCGCGGCCTGATGAAGGACATCACGGACGCCGTGGTGAAGAATTTCGGCACCGACCCTGAAAATGTGACGGTGCAGATCATCGAAGCCCCCAAGGACAGCAAAGCCAAGGGCGGCATTCCTTTTAACGAGCGTTAAGCCTCGCAATCTGCTAGACATGCGTGGAGGCCGCCTTCAGGGCGGCCTTTTCGTTCGTTTATGCTATGATGCCGCCAACAGCACGGCGTCCCCGCCTATCGCGGGAATTCGACCCTATAATCTCCTCCACAGGGCTATGCCCAATATTGTGAAAATGACGCCAAGTGTTTGGCCGGCGTCCAGAAAGCTAAAATGTCCCTACCCGATACTATTCTCGCTCCACTCGCTCGCGCCCTTGCCGCCAAGGGCTACGAAACCCTCACGCCAGTGCAGGCCGCCATCATCGAAGACCAGACTTCCGGTCGCGATTTGCTGGTGTCCGCCCAGACCGGTTCCGGCAAGACCGTTGCCTTCGGCATGGCCATCGCGCCAACCCTGCTCGGCGACGATGATCACTTTACCTCGGTCGGCGCGCCTCTGGCCCTGCTGATCGCCCCGACCCGCGAACTTGCCCTCCAGGTGCAGCGCGAACTCGAATGGCTCTATGCCGAAACCGGCGCCAAAACTGCGTCCTGCGTCGGTGGCATGGATGCCCGTGCCGAACGCCGTGCGCTTGAGCGGGGCGCCCATATCGTCGTCGGCACTCCCGGCCGCCTGCGCGACCATATCACCCGTGGCGCTCTCGACATGTCGGCCCTTCGCGCCGTCGTGCTCGACGAAGCCGACGAAATGCTCGATCTCGGCTTCCGCGAAGACCTCGAATTCATCCTCGACGCCGCGCCGGAGGACCGCCGCACGCTGCTGTTCTCCGCGACCGTTCCAAAGCAGATCGCCCAGCTTGCCAAGACCTTCCAGCGCGATGCCCTGCGCATCTCGGCGACCAATTCGTCCGAGCAGCACAGCGACATCGACTACAAGCTGATGCTGGTGCCCGCCGCCGAGCGCGAAAACGCCATCATCAACACGCTGCTGTATTTCGACAGCGCCAACACCCTGGTCTTCGCCTCCACCCGTGAGGGCGTGAAGCACCTGTCGGCCCGTCTGCACAATCGCGGCTTCGACGTCGTGACCCTGTCGGGCGAACTTTCCCAGGCCGAGCGCACCAACGCGCTGCAGTCGATGCGCGATGGCCGCGCCCGCATCTGCGTCGCCACCGACGTTGCCGCCCGCGGTATCGATCTGCCCAACCTTGATCTCGTCATCCACGCCGATCTGCCGACCAACCCCGATACACTGCTGCACCGTTCGGGTCGCACCGGCCGGGCAGGGCGCAAGGGCACCTGCGTCATCATCGCGCCGATGCATCGTCGTGCCGTCGCGCAGCGCGTCCTCAAGACCGCCAAGATCGACGTCACCATGATGGCGCCACCGTCGGCCGAGGAAATCGAAGCCCGTTACCGCGAAAGCATCCTGTCAAACGAGATGCTGAACCTGCCGGTCGCCGAGGAAGAAGCCGAGTTCGTCGCCCAGCTAATGGCACGCTACTCGGTCGAAGCCATCGCCGCCGCCTACCTGCGCCAGCAGATGGCCGCTCGTCCGGCTCCCGAAGACGTCTCCGACGCTCCGGTATTCGACAAGCCCGGCGATAAGGACCCGCGCACCAAGGAACGCTTTGAAGGCGGCACCTGGTTCAAGGTTTCCGTCGGTCGCAAGCACAAGGCCGAGCCGCGTTGGTTGCTGCCGATGCTGTGCAAGGCCGGCAATGTCACTAAAACCTCCATCGGCTCGATCCGCATTTTCGATACCGAATCGATTTTTGAAATCGCCGCCCCGAAGGCCGATGCCTTTGCCAAGTCGGTCGAAAAGAACGGCTCCGGCGAACGCGGCGTCACCATTTCGGCCGTCGACGGTCCCGGCGAGCGCCGCGCTGGCCCACCGCCATCGCAGCGCCGTCCCGAAGGCCCAGTCGAGCGTTTCGATCCCGATGCGCCGCGCCCCGAGCGCAATGATCGTCAGCAGCGCTATGGCTCAAGCGGCCTGCGTCCCGATGACTTCGAAGAGGCACCCCCCAGCACTGGCTGGAACCCTGCCGGTGAAGAAACCCGCGTCGCTCGGCCCGCTTTCGACAAGCCACGCGCCCCCAAGGTGACCAAGGCTCCCCCGACCAAGGACAAGGGCAAGCCAAAATGGGCCGGCAAGCCTGCCGACGGCGCCCCGGCTGCCGCCAAGAAGCCCAAAGACCACAAAGCCAAGCGTAAGCCACAGGTCTGAACGTGTCTGATCTACCCACCATCGTCAGTTTCTGGCATGGCCCAATGAGCTGGTTGGAGGCGCTTTCGATCGCCTCCTTCCGCCGGCAAGGGCACCGGGTCGAGGTGTATTCCTACGACCCGATCCCGGGCCTGCCGGACGGCGCCATCGCCTGCAATGCCGCCGACGTGCTGCCGCGCGACAAGCTGGTGTTCTACAAGGGCCGCGGCACCCCCGGCGTCTTCTCCGACCATTTCCGCATGATGGCCCTGCGCCAATCCCGCGGAGTCTATGCCGATCTCGACGTTTACTGCGTCCACCCCATTGAAACTCTGCCAGATTACCTGATGGCCTACGAGCGCCCCGGCTCGGTCAACGGCGCCGTGCTCTACATGAAGCCCGACGCACCATTACTCGATGACCTGCTGAGCATCTTTACCCAGACCGAGCGACCGATCATCGAGCCGCACCTGCCGCCATTCCGGCGCATCGAAGTCGCCATCCGCCGGCTGTTCGGCGAAAAAATCACCCCCGAACACATGCAATATGGTGCCACCGGCCCAATGGCGCTGACCTATTACGTCCAGCAGCGCGGCCTCTCGGCCAAAGTCCTGCCCAGCACCGCGCTCTACCCCATCCCCTACGAAGGCGTCCCCGCACTGATGCAGTCCGGCTCCAGCGTGGACGCCGCCATCAAGCCCGACACCCTCGCCATCCACCTCTGGCGCAGCCAGCTTACCAATCGCGGCCGTGCCGACTTGCCGCTCCCGCCACCCGGCAGCGCCATGGCCGAACTCTGCGCCCGCGAAGGCATCACACTCGGCTGATCAGCCGGCGCTTTTCTTGTTCATATGATAGGTCAGCGCCATCGCGATAACATGCTGCAGCGCCGCTTGGTCCGGCGCATCGCCGACCACCACGCCACGGTCACCGTCATATCCGAATGCCTCAGGATACAGCTCCCGATACCGGCTCAGCAAATCAGTCTTGCAATTCACATAGATCGCCGGACGGCCGCTAACCGTGTCCCGGTCGATCCGCACCGTCGTCCCACTGCCGCTCGCCGTGGTCAAATAGCTGACCTGACCCCACTTGAGCGTTTCCTCCAGCGCGCCAACTCCGTCGGTGACCGCCGCAGTCTCATAAATCAGCCGCCGCAGATCCAGCAACCGCTGCCGCAGCGGCCCGGAATAACCATCGAAAACCGCCGCCACTGCCTGATCCATAACCGCACCCTACACGGACTTGCTCTGCCTGCGCGAAGTTTCGATTTTCCGCTCCAGCACCGATAACTACTGCAGGTCGACCAGTTCGCCCCACCGCGGGTCCCACTCGACATCCTCGTCCAGTTCCACCGCAACGCGGCCCGCGCCTAGATGGTCACTGAGGAACTTGGCATAGGGCAGGGCCTCATCCACCCCCTGTGGCGGTTTGGCCGTCGGCGAAAAAACCCGCAGCCCCGGCTCCGGCAATGGCCAGGCCACCACACAGGACAGGCCCTCCGGCAGGCAAAAAATGCGAACGGCAATGGTGTTGTCCTGGTTCGCGGCGGGTCTGTTACGGTAGAAAACGGGCAATGATCTTACTCGGGCTATTATGCCCTCAGCTACGGTTGCCGCGTCTAAATTGTTTCAGTGCCCCATGCAATTAGCGACCATAAGATGGTCCTCGAGCAGCACTTCACCTTTCCGCTCCGCTGTTCTATCTTCCCGGGACGCTTGGACGACCTCGCGACCTCACTCATATTCCGGCCGGGACGACCCGCCACACCAAGACGCCTCGGGCAGTCGGCTGCGCGCCGCCGCTCAAGCGTCAAAAGGAGAATTCCCATGGCATGGGTCTACCTCGTTATCGCCGGCTTTTTCGAAATGGGTTGGGCCATCGGCCTCAAATACACCGAGGGCTTCACCCGCCTGGTTCCCACCACGCTCACCATCGCCGCGATGATCATCAGCGTCGTCCTGCTCGGCCTCGCCCTGCGTGACCTCCCCGTCGGCACCGGCTACGCCGTCTGGACCGGCATCGGCACCGTCGGCACAGCCCTCCTCGGCATGTACCTCTTCGGTGACTCCGCCACCGCCGCCCGCCTCGCCAGCATCGGCCTCATCGTCGCCGGCATCATCGGGCTCAAGGTCCTGAGCTAAAACGCAATAAATTCAGTTCTCTAGAAGCAGTGACGGAATCAATCCGCCACTGCTTTGAATCTGCATCTGAGCTCAACC
>JAQGKG010000284.1 GCA_028290245.1 Devosia sp.
GGTATCGGTCGGGGAGGTCATTTGGAGCGCAATCGGCTTGATAATAATATACGCCAATCCTAGCGGATCAGTGCACCCTAAGCGCTAATGCAAAGCTCAGCCCTTGGCCATAGTCGACTTGATCGGCGCCCTCACTGCTGCCTCCACATGTCAGCAGTTGCCGCTAGTGCAGCATTGATGCGAAACCCCGAAACAGCCTAAAGTCAGCCCAACAGGTCCTGCACACCCACATGTCGAATCGTCCATCATCCATCGCCGTTGCCCTGGTCACCGGAGCCAGCGACCGCATTGGCGCCGCCATTGCGCGCCGGCTTGCCCATGCCGGCCACGCCGTCATCATCCACTATCGCGCCAATGCCAATGGCGCCCGTGCCGTGTGCGACGACATTCGCGCCAACGGCGGCCAAGCCGAAATCATCATGGCCGATCTCGCCGACCGCAACCAGCGCGCCACCCTCGTCGCCCAGGCCGCCAGCCACTTTGGCCCGCTCACCGTCCTCATCAACAACGCCTCCGTGTTCGATCCCGACAGCGCCCGCGACCTAGATGAAGCGCTGTGGGATCAACACTTCGCCATCCATGCCGAGGCGCCAATCTTCCTGGCCCGCGATTTCGCCGCGCAACTCCCCGACGGCGTCGACGGCAACATCATCAACCTCGTCGACGAGCGCGTGCTGCACCCGACGCCGGCCTATTTCAGCTACAACCTGTCTAAATCCGTACTCTGGACCGCTACCCGCACCCTCGCCCAGTCTTTCGCGCCCGCCATTCGCGTCAACGCCATCGGCCCCGGCCCAGTGCTGCCCCACACCCGCCAGAGCCAGGCCGAGTTCGACAAATCTGTCGCTTCTCTGCCCCTGCAACGGCATGCCGGACCCGATGCAATCGCCGACGGCGTCATAATGTTGCTCAATACACCGACCATGACAGGCCAGATGCTCGCGCTCGATGGCGGCGAACATCTCGAATACCTGCCCAAGAGCAAGCCCACGCCCCGCGCATGACCGACGAAACAGCACCCCAGCCTAGCGGCCACGAAGCCATTCGCAACTTCGTCCGCACCCTGCCCGCCGCCCCGGGCGTCTACCGCATGATCGATGCGGCCGGCGAAGTCATGTATGTCGGCAAGGCGCGCAATCTTAAGGCCCGCGTCACCAACTACACTCGCCCCGAGGGACTCGAAGTCCGCCTGCAGCGCATGATCGCCGCCACGGTGACCATGGAATTCGTGACCACCGAGACCGAGTCCGAAGCGCTGCTGCTCGAAGCCAACATGATCAAGCGGCTGAAGCCCCGCTTCAACGTGCTGCTGCGCGATGACAAGAGCTTCCCCTACATCCTGATTGCCACCGATCACGAAGCGCCCGAGCTGACCAAGCATCGCGGCAGCCGCCGTCGCGAGGGTCATTATTTCGGCCCCTTCGCCTCCGCCACCGCCGTCGGCCGCACCATCGCCAGCCTGCAAAAGGCCTTCCTCCTGCGCAATTGCTCAGACAGTTTCTACGCCGCCCGCACCCGCCCCTGCCTGCAACACCAGATCAAGCGCTGCGCTGGGCCCTGCACTCGCGAAATCAGCCTCGAAGGCTATGCCGAACTGGTCGAAGATGCCCGACAGTTCCTTTCCGGCAAATCCAGCGCCGTGCGCAACCATCTGCAGGCCGATATGACCAAGGCCGCCGAGCAGCTCGATTTCGAGCGCGCCGCCTTGATCCGCGACCGCCTCGGCGCCCTCGCGCTCGTCCAGTCACAGGGCGACGCTACCGCCAAGACCGTCGAGGAAGCCGACGTTTTCGCCATCCACCACGAAGGCGGCCAGTTCTGCGTCCAGGTGTTCTTCTTCCGCGCCTTCCAAAACTGGGGCAACTACCCCTATCGTCCGCGCGCCGATGCCAGCCTCACCGATGCCGAAGTGCTCGAAGCCTTCATCGGCCAGTTCTACGAAAACCGCACCCCGGCCCGCCTCGTCCTGATCAGCCATGACCTCGCCGAACCCGACGTCATGGCCGAAGCCCTCAGTTCTCGCGCCGGCCGCCGCGTCTATATTGAACAGCCGCGCCGTGGCGAAAAGCGCGACTTGGTCAATCACGCTCTCAACAATGCCCGCGAAGCGCTCGGCCGCCAGCTCGCCGAGGGCGCCACCAACCGCACCCTGCTCGAAGGCGTGGCCAACTGCTTTGGCCTCGACGAGCCGCCGCGCCGCATCGAAGTCTATGACAACTCCCACATTTCGGGCACCAACGCCGTTGGCGCCATGATCGTGGCGGGCGAGGAAGGCTTTTCCAAAAAGCACTACCGCACCTTCAACATCAAATCCGACATCTCTGCCGGCGACGATTTTGGCATGATGCGCGAAGTCTTGACCCGCCGCTTCACCCGCCTGGTCAATGACAGCGACGACGATGCCGAAGACGAAAACACCGGCATGCCCGACTGGCCCGATGTCGTCTTCATCGACGGCGGCGCCGGCCAGCTCAGCGCCGTGCGCGGCGTCATCGCCGAGTTGAACCTGCAGAAGGAAGTCATTTTTATCGGCATCGCCAAGGGCGAGGAGCGCGACGCCGGTCGCGAAAAATTCTTCATGGAAGGCCGCGAAGCCTTCATGCTGCCGCACCGCGACCCGGTGCTCTATTACGTCCAGCGCCTGCGCGACGAAGCCCACCGCTTCGCCATCGGAACCCACCGCGCCAAGCGCAAAAAAGACCAGATCAAGAACCCGCTTGACGAAATCGAAGGCATCGGCCCCACCCGCAAGCGCGCCCTGCTCAACCACTTCGGCTCCGCCAAAGCCGTCGGCCGCGCCTCCCTAACCGACCTCGAAGCCGTCCCCACCATCTCCAAAGCCATGGCGCTGCTGGTCTACGACCACTTCAACCGTGGCTAGTAGATGGCCCACGTCGCTCCACCACCACAGTGTCATCCCGGCGAAGGCCGGGACCCATCCCGAGATCTCTCCCCAGCCGCTAGGTCGCCCAACCCACCCAAAACTCGGGAGTCGACATCCCGCAAATCCCGCGCTACACATTCCCCATGATCAACCCCGTCGCCACCATCTCGTTTTGGTATTTTAGCTATCCGCATCCGGCGGAGGCTACCGCGCGCTTGATCTGATCTCCCAGGATTACGACCAAACCCGAAGCCCACCGCCCGAACATTCGAGGCGGTTTTTTTGTGCCCCTCGATAAACAGAATTTCCGAGGACCACCACAATGCTCAAATCCACCGACGACCTCCGCATTACCGAAATCAAGCCGCTGACCACGCCCATCGAGGTGATGCGCCAGCACCCGCGCACCGACGCCGCCACCAAGACCGTGCTCTCGTCGCGTCACGACTTCCACAATATCCTGGCCGGCGCCGATGACCGCCTCGCCGTCGTCGTCGGCCCCTGCTCGATCCACGATCCCGCCGCCGCCATCGACTACGCCAAGCGCCTCGTCGCCCTGCGCGCAAAACTCGGCGACCGCCTCGAAATCATTATGCGCGTCTACTTCGAAAAGCCGCGCACCACGGTCGGCTGGAAGGGCCTGATCAACGACCCCAATCTCGATGGCAGCTTCGACATCGACACCGGCCTCCACACCGCCCGCGCCCTGCTGCTCGACATCAATAATCTCGGCCTGCCCGCCGCCTGCGAATTCCTCGACATGACCACCCCGCAATATATCGCGGACCTCGTCTCCTGGGCCGCAATCGGGGCCCGCACCACCGAAAGCCAGATCCACCGCGAGCTGGCCTCTGGCCTGTCCTGCCCGGTCGGCTTCAAGAACGGCACCGACGGCAACGTCAAGATCGCCCTCGACGCCGTGGCATCAGCCAGCCAGCCGCACCATTTCCTCGCCGTCACCAAGGACGGTCGCTCCGCCATCGCCGCCACCACCGGCAACGAGGACTGCCACATCATCCTGCGCGGCGGCAAAACCACCAACTACGACGCCCAGAGTGTCGACGCTGCCGCCAAGGCCGCCGAAAAGTCCGGCCTCGCCCCCACCATCATGATCGACGCCAGCCATGCCAACTCATCAAAAAACCCGGAAAACCAGCCCCTGGTCCTCGCCGACATCGGCGCCCAGATGGCCGCCGGCGATCGCCGCATCATCGGCGTCATGGTCGAATCCAACCTTGTCGCCGGCCGCCAGGATCTCATCGAAGGCAAGGAACTGGTCTACGGCCAGTCCATCACCGACGGCTGCATCGACTGGGCAACGACGGTCACAGCGCTGGAGGCACTGGCGGAGTCCGTCACCCAACGCCGCGCTGTGACGACCCAGCAGGTGGCCTGACCAAACGCTTACTCAAACGCCAGTTCCCCTTTACCCCCTTTCTCCCTCGGGCTCGACCCGAGGGCCACTGCCAATCCGGCACAAGCGGCGAATGACCCTCGGATCAAGTCCGAGGGAAAAGATAGAAAAAATCAAAGTGGCTACCGGCACGCCGCTTCCCCCAACTCCCACCTTGACCCCTCCCGCCCATTCCTGTTGTGTCCACCCATGGCCAGAAACCCGCTCACTCTCGTCCCAAACCAGATCACCATTGCCCGCATCCTGGCGATCATCCCCATTGTCTGGTTGGTCATGCAGGGCGACACTACCCTGCGCGCCATCGCCCTGATCATCTATATCGCCGCCGCCGCCAGCGACTGGCTCGACGGCTACCTCGCCCGCGCCTGGGACCAATATTCCCCGCTCGGCCGCATGCTCGACCCCATCGCCGACAAACTCCTCGTCGGCATCCTCATCGCCGCCCTCGCCTGGGACGGCAGCTTGTCTGGCTGGGACATGATCCCCGCCTGCGCCATCCTATTCCGCGAATTTTTCGTCTCCGGCCTGCGCGAGTTCCTCGGCAATACCAAGGTAGTGCTCAACGTCACCTGGCTCGCCAAGTGGAAGACCACGCTGCAACTGGTCGCCCTTGCGGTGGTTCTGCTGGAACGCCTTGTCCCGAACCTCGGCCTCGTCAGCGACATCCTGCTCTGGGTCGCCGGCGCGCTCACCCTGTGGACCGGCTTCCAGTATCTGCGCGCCAGCTGGCCGCATCTGGTCGAACAGCCGAAATGAAAATCCTCTACTTCGCCTGGCTGCGCGAACGCCTCAATCGCGGCGAGGAAGACGTGTCGCCGCCAACCGAGGTGGCCACCGTCGCTGACCTGATCGACTGGCTTGCCAGCCGCGATGAAGCCTTTGCCCACGCCGTCGAGAAGCGTACCCTAATAAAGGCCGCCGTCGATGCCAAACTGGTCAAGCACGACGCCAGCATCATCGGCGCAAAGACCATCGCCCTGTTCCCACCTATGACCGGCGGCTGAGCCATGACTGTCCGCGTCTCCACCGACAGCTTCGATCCCGGCACTGAGGTCAATGCCTTCCTCAGGGCCGCCGATGGCGCCGGTGCCGCCGTCACCTTCACCGGCGTCGTCCGCTCAAAACCCGACGATCCCATCACTGCGTTGACGCTGGAATGCTACCCCGAGCTCGCCGTCAACCAACTCACCGCCATCGTCGAACACGCCACCGCGCGCTTCGGCCTGCTCGCGGCCACCGTCATCCACCGCTACGGCACCCTCCACCCGGGGGAACCCATCGTGCAGGTCATGACCCTCTCTCCCCACCGCGACGCCGCCTTCAAATCAGCCGAATTCCTGATGGACTACCTAAAAACCGACGCCCCATTCTGGAAACAGGAAACCGGCCCAAAAGGCACGCACTGGGTAGAAGCCAAAGCTGAAGACGACTTGGCGAAAGCCCGCTGGGAATAGACCCAGAAACAAAAAAGCGGAGCACTGGGCCCGGCTCTTTCAATCTCTATCGCAAACTTTACTCAGCAGCAGCGCGCTTCGGCTGAACCTCGGCGCTATACGCGTCGATTAGCGTCCTGCAGCCATCGGCCGGGGTAAATTTATAATCCCCGATCACGCTGACGGGCGTAACTTCGGCCGCAGTACCGGTGAGGAAGCACTCGTCGAACTGGCTCAGTTCTTCGGGCATGATGTGACGCTCGGTCACCGTAAACCCATTGCGCTTGGCCAGATCGATTAGCGTCTGCCGCGTAATGCCGTTGAGGAAGCAATCCGGCGTCGGCGTCGTGATGTCCTTGCCCTTGATGAAGAACACGTTGGCGCCCGTGGCTTCCGCCACATAGCCGCGATAGTCCAGCATCAGCGCATCGGCATAGCCATTGGCCATAGCCGCGTCCTTGCTTAGCGTGCAAATCATGTAAAGACCCGCAGCCTTGGCTGAAGACGGAATGGTCTCGGGGCTCGGCCGCTTCCACTTGCTCCACTCGAGGCGAATGCCCTTAAGCTTTTCCTCGACCGAGAAATAGCTCGGCCAAACCCATGCAGCGATCGCCAGGTGCACGGTATTGTTCCGCGCCGGCACGCTCAGTTCTTCCGAACCGCGCCACGCCACGGGGCGCACATAGGCATCGACCAGATTGTTCTTGGCCAGCACTTCGCGCTTGGCTTCCTCGATCTGCTCGACAGACCACGGAATGGTAAAGTCCAGCGTCTTGCCCGAACGGATCAACCGCTCGGTATGCTCGCGCGACTTGAAGATTTCGCCGCCATAGGCTCGCTCGCCCTCAAACACCGAGCTGGCATAGTGCAGCCCGTGCGTCAGAACGTGAATCTTTGCGTCTTTCCAGGGTTTGAATTCGCCATCAAACCAAATCCAGCCTTCTCGCTGGTCCATGGGCACGCCGGCCATGATCCTCTCCCGCAATTCAATTGAGGTGCCGCAGTTGCGCGGTCGCCTGATTGGCGCCGATCATGCCCCAGCCCCTAGGCCTTGGCAAACAACAAAGGCTGGAGGATAAGACTGAACGGCGTCCTGATGGAAAGACAATGGCAGCACCCCAAATAAATGTCAACATAGCTGACATAAATTCGGCCATTCCAGGCGGCGAAGCGCTGCCCCTCGACATCATGGGCCTGTTTTTCTTTGCCTATCGCGATTTCACCGGCGACGCCGACGCCCTGCTCGAGCGTCAGGGTTTCGGTCGGGCACATCACCGAGTGCTATATTTCGTAAATCTACGCCCCGGCATGCCAGTGGCCGACCTGCTCGATATCCTCAAAATCACCAAGCAGAGCCTCGCGCGCGTGCTGCGCCAGTTGATCGACAATGGCTATATCGAACAAAAAACCGGCCATTCAGACCGCCGTCAGCGCCTTCTGCACGCGACCAACAAAGGCCGCCAGCTTTTCGCCACGCTCTCCGCCACCCAGGCCAGCCGCATCACTGACGCCATCGCTGCCCTGCCCCTAGAATCCCGCAAGGTAGTCACGCGCTTCCTGATCGGCATGGTCGATCCCGCTGACCGCGCACTCCTTGACCGTTTGAACCTGACCGCCGGCCTCTGAAGGCCGACGGTCAGCGCACAATCAGCGCAGGAAGGCGAGCAGGTCCTCGTCGACAAGCCGCTGCTTGTGCGTTCTCGGAAGGGGCAGCCCTTCGCAAGGGACACAGGTAGAAGTCGCCGCGCTGTCGGTGGTTCACCAGTGCCGATCACTTTTCTTCTCAAAACTCAGCGACAACAAAGAGCTCCCGGCACGAAGCGCCGGGAGTCTGGGATTGGACGCTTGCGTACGCTTAGTAAACGTAGACGATCAACTGACTGCCGGACTGCTTGACTGCCAGCACGCGGTCAGGACCGTATTTGGTACGGCTCAACGATGCACTAACCAGGGAGTCCGACTGAACCGCAGACCGCAGTGCAGCACCCAAGTTGGAGCCGTTCAACTGCGCGGCAAGCCAAGCCTTGACGTCAGCACACACGCCAATCGGCTGCACCTTCACGCCGGATGCGCGGCTCCACGAATTGTCGAAGCGCGTCGACTGCAGCAGCGTGGTCACCTGGTTGACAGGCATGCCATCACACACGCTGCCTCCGCTGTTGCGGCCACCATTGCTGGCAAACGAACCGTTGTTACCGTTGACGTTGGTGCCGTTGACTCCGTTCGTCCCATTGGCACCGGTTGTGCCCGGCGTCCCATTGCGGCCGCTACCGATACCGACGCTGATGCCAACGAGGTTGTCACCGCCGAGGCCGACATTGGTGGTCAGAAGGTTACCACACGGACATTTGCGGTCGCCGAATCGTTGAGCACGCCGGCATTAACGCCGAGCGCGCCACCGCCAGTGCTGACATTCGCGTTGGCAACAGGTGCCGAGCTGCCGCCAATATTTGCGTCAACGACATTGCCGCCGCCGCCGCCAAGACCGACATTAACCGCACCGCTATCTGAAGCAGGACCAGACTGGATAGTAACTACAGAATCCAAATCGCCGCCCCCGAGAAGGCCGCCAAGAACATCTTGCGAATATACTGGAATAATCGTCGTAGCAAGAAGAACACTAGCAAGCATCGAAATTGCAGAAACTCTCATGATACGCCTCCTCATGCGAGCCATCAATACCGCAATATAGATACGTGATAGCCTCGAAACTGTTTCGCTACCTAGATAGACTCGTTCGGTGCGGTTTAGGACAGGATGACTTATTCAGAGATTTTAAAATCGACTAAACCTCGTACAAGCTTCAGAGTTGATTATGATTTTCTTGTTTGACGCGCAAATGCTTGAACTGATTTGCGAAAAGAAGAAGGGCGCGAAACCAAAGTTTCGCGCCCCCACCGGAGACACCACAGAGGAGCGTCAGCCTCTGCAGCAGTCCACCGATCGGTTGGCCCTCTAAAGGAACGAGCGCCAAAACCATATCCGGATCATTCCAGGGTGGTCATCCGGTTTGGTCGAACAACGACGCCAGCGGCCAAGGGTTCCGCACAAGACAATCTGTGATGATAGCCGGCGCATCATCTAAACTATGTGCACAAGAATTAATCACCGCGAATATCTGACGCCTACGAAACCGGCATGTTGTGCGTGCTGTGTATGCAATGAAAATATCGGGCGTGCTGTTCAGGCGCTACACAAGCAAGCTGAATCAACGCCTTAGGCACTCAACCCAACTGCTGGCACGGGCTTTGCAATTTGCCTCACGGTGCAAACACACATCTGTCGGAGGTAAACATGGCAGTAGAAGTAAACCGTACGCTTGCGGGTCTGGGGCTGGGCGTGGCTATGACTATGGGCGCAATTGCCGTTCCGGCATTCGCTCAGGACGAGACCATCAAGGTCGGCGTCCTCCACTCGCTGTCGGGCACGATGGCTATTTCTGAAACGACGCTCAAGGACACCATGCTGTTCCTGATCGACGAGCAGAACAAAAAGGGCGGTCTCCTCGGCAAGCAGCTCGAAGCTGTTGTCGTTGATCCCGCCTCCGACTGGCCGCTGTTTGCCGAAAAGGCTCGCGAGCTGATCGAAGTCGACGGCGTTGCCGCCGTGTTCGGCTGCTGGACATCGTCCTCGCGCAAGTCGGTTCTGCCAGTGTTCGAAGAGCTGAACTCGATCCTGTTCTACCCCGTGCAGTACGAAGGCGAAGAGTCCCAGCGCAACGTGTTCTACACCGGCGCTGCTCCAAACCAGCAGGCTATCCCGGCTGTCGACTACCTGATGGAAAATGAAGGCGTCGAACGCTGGGTTCTCGCCGGCACCGACTATGTCTATCCCCAGACCACCAACAAGATCCTTGAGCAGTACCTCATGGACAAGGGTGTGGCCAAAGAAGACATCATGATCAACTACACGCCTTTCGGTCATTCCGATTGGCAGACCATCGTCTCCGACATCAAGACCTTCGGCTCGACTGGCAAGAAGACCGCCGTCGTCTCCAC